>JAFVBP010000105.1 GCA_017479925.1 Selenomonadaceae bacterium
ATTTTCGTCGGGCGTAAAAGTCGCGTCAATCGTCAAGTTCAGATTCGGCGCAAGTTTTCGAGCGGCGACGTTGAATTTTTCGCGAAATTGTTCGGGCGTCGTGCGCAGTTCAAAACTTCTGTCACCGCCGAAAAGCGCAATGTTGCCCGCAGTCATGTTCGCGTAGACGAAAAACCCGAAGCACGCGGCGGCAAGCACGAATTTGGTTTTCGCGTCGAAGTCGGAATATCTGTACAGCACGAACCAGCCCAGCGGCGGCAGGAAAATGCACAGCGTCAACATTGCGGCGGTTCGGAAAAGATTTTTCAAGTCGTGACCTCCCAAAAAAAATTGCCCGCCATAATCGACGGGCTTGAGTTAAGGAAGAATGTTATTCACTCAGAAATTGGAACGTTGACAACTTAGCCGAGAACTTCGAGCAAGTCGTCGGTGCCTGCCTTGACGTCGCCGGTCTTGAGCGGGCGAACGGTGCCGTACGAGCCGGAATTGGTGACGATAAGCGGCGTGGTGACGGGATAGCCCGCCTTGTGAATCGCGTCGATGTCGAAGGTGACCAAAACGTCGCCGCGTTTGACTTCCTGACCTTCGCTGACGTGCGTTTCAAAGTGTTGACCGTCGAGTTTGACCGTGTCGATACCGATGTGCATCAACAGTTCGGCACCGTCGGGCGTGACCATGCCGACAGCGTGTTTCGTCGGGAACACGAGGCTGATTGTACCGTCAGCCGGCGCAACGAGTTTGCCTTCGGTCGGTTCGACAGCAACGCCGTCGCCCATTGCGCGGGACGCAAAGCCGTCGTCGGGCACTTCGTTCATGAGCATCATGCGACCCGTCAAATGTGCGCCGAAGACAGCATCTTTCATCTTCGGTTTTTCGGGTTCAGCGGAAGCAGCTCCGCCGCCGCCCGATGCGCCTTCGAGAATCGAACGGTCAATCTTGCCTGCGCGAATGTCTTCGACGAATTCTTCAAAGTTCGCCTTGACAATCGTGACGGACGGTCCGTAAATGACTTGAATCGCGTTGCCTTTGATAACGACGCCGCCCGCGCCCGTGGACTTGAGGATACCTTCGTTGACTTTCGTGCCGTCAATCAAAGTCAAGCGCAAACGAGTTGCACAGCAGTCGATTTCGGTGACGTTGTCGACGCCGCCGACACCGCTCAAAATCGTCGCGGATTTCTGCTGGTCGGGCGTGAGACTTGCCAAAGCCGCAGAACCTGCGCCGCCGCCTGCAACACCGACGCCCGTGGCTTTCTGGTAGTCGGCCTTGGACATCATCTTGATTTCTTCGTCGTCAGCTTCACGACCGGGAGTCTTCAAATCCCACTTGAGAATGAAGAATTTAAACGTGATGAAGTAAACCACCGCGAACACGGCGAACAGCGGCAACATCATCATCCAGTTGGACTTGGCTTGACCGGGCAATACGCCGTACAAAATGAAGTCAATCAAGCCGTCGGAGAACGTGGTACCCATTGCAATGCCGAGTATATGGCACGCCGCAAACGAGCAACCCGCGTAGAAAACGTGAATCGCGAACAATTCTTTCGCCAAGAACAGGAACGTGAATTCGATCGGTTCGGTGATACCCGTCAGGAACGAAGTCAAGCCGACCGAGAACAGCAACGAGCCGGCAGCTTTTTTCTTTTCGGGACGTGCGCAGGTGTACATTGCGAACGCCGCCGCAGGAAGACCAGCCATCATGAACGGGAATTTGCCCATCAAGAAACGGCACGCGTCAACCGAGAAATGCTCCGTGTTCGGCGAAGCCAATTCCGCGAAGAAAATATTCTGCGCGCCCATGACGGTTTGACCGTCGATAACAGCCGTGCCGCCGAGACCCGTCTGCCAGAACGGCAGATAGAAAATGTGGTGCAAGCCGAACGGAATCAACGCACGTTCACAGCAACCGAAGAAGAACGTTCCGAAGTAGCCCGCCGCTTGAACGACGCCGCCGAGCGCGAAGATACCGTTTTGAATGAACGGCCAAACGAAGTACATGATAACGCCCGTCACGATGCCGAAAATCATACAAACAATCGGGACAAAGCGCGTGCCGCCGAAGAACGAAAACGCCGCCGGCAGTTGCATTTTGTAATAACGATTACAAAGCTCAGCCGCGACCAAGCCCGTAATGATACCCGCGAAAACACCCATCTGCAACGTGGTGATACCAAGCACGGACGTTATCGCGCCTTCCTTGACGCTTTCGTCAATCGAACCGTCGGCATGAATCGATCCGTCGAGTCCGAGGAAAACGTGAATCGTCGTGAGCATAACCAGATAAAAAATTGCTGCGCCAAGGACGGCGATACCTTTTTCTTTTTTCGCCATACCCAAAGCAACTGCCAACGCGAAAATCAACGGCAGGTTGCCGAAGATTGCGCCACCGACGTTTGACAAAATCAGCATGAAGCTGAACAGTGCGCCGCCGGGATGAAGTACACTTTCCAGACCGTAAGCCGCGATTGTCGTCGGGTTCGAGAACGACGCGCCGATACCCAACAAGACGCCCGCGAACGGCAATACGGCAATCGGCAGGAACAGTGACTTACCGATCTGTTGCGCTACGGCAAATGCCGAGCCGCCTCCGTCACTCATGATAAAACCTCCTTACCAGAACAAAAAACTTTCCGAGCGAACAAATCTCCTTCCGTGTATATTTATGTTTGGAGTCGGGATTAAGCCGCTCCCGTTTACAAAAGGAGGATGCCCAATTACTGAGCTTCCTCCTCTTGCAAAACAATTTTCAGAATTATACACAACGCGACAAGCTTTGTCTACGATTGTGCAAGCAAAATTTTCGCCTGCGCCGTCACCTGCAACGGTAGCGGACGATTTTGCCGACCTTGCGAAGTTCGTAAAGATTCGGGAACGCCGCGACGAAATTTTGTAACGTGCCGTGTCCGAAATCTTTGATGCTGAGACTTTTGCTTTTAATCGCCGTGCCTGCGTGATTGAGCAATGAAAAACCGTCGGCGTCCGCGTGAGCTTTGGCGACCTCGCGCAAAACGTCATGCAGTTGACCGATTTTTTCGCCGCCGTCGGAATTCGTCTTGCAACGGTAGCTGACCGAATTGCCTGCCTTGCGAACTTCGTAAAGTTTCGGGAACGACTCAAGTAACGGTTGCAACGCACCGAAGCCGAAATTTTTCACGTCGAGATTTTTCTCTTTGAGTAAAGCACCCGTCCAACACAAATTCACGAAGCCCGTTTCGTCGCCGTGAAGTTTGACCGCCTCGCGCAAAGCCTCATGCAGTCGCTCAATTTCGCCGTCGGTATTCGTGCGGCAACGGAAACAGTAATTTTCGCCGTTCGTGCGGTGAATCATTTCGTAACGATCGGGAAACGCCTTGACGAACGCTTGAAATGAACTGTAACCGACATCACGAATTCCGAAGCCGAGATTTTTTTTGCGCAGAGTTTGTCCCGCCCAACAAAGCGGCGTGAAACCTTCGGCGTCGCCGTGCGTTTTGGCAACTTCGCTCAAAAGTTCATGCACCTGCCGAATTTTTTTGTCGCGTTCGCTTTGCTGTTGACGTTCGCTGATTGAAACGACTTTTGAACCGTTGACGGGCGTCGAAACTTTCACCACGGGCTGAACTTGCGTGACGGGCGTGACAATTTTCGACGGTGAAATTTTTTCGGGCGACGGTTGCGGTTTAAGTTCGACGATTTTATCTTCGCCGAACAAATTCAGCTGAACGGGCGAATTTCCTTTGGCGACGGATTTTTTCCGAGCGGGCTTGGAAACTTCCGTCACGGGAATTTTTTCGTCAACGTGCGCGTCCAAGTCGATGAATTCGTTGCAGGCGGCACGAAAAGAATTCGCCGCTTGAGCGTTGCCCAAACCGAGGACAGTCATGCCGCCTTCGCGAAGTCGAATCGCAAGCGGCGTGAAATCGCTGTCGTTGGACACAAGCGCAAAGACGTTCGCTCGCCCGCCGTAAAGCACGTCCATTGCGTCAATCGTCAACGACATGTCGGTCGCGTTTTTGCCCGCGACGAAATCGGTTTGTTGCATGGGGCGCAACGAAAAATTCAGAATGCACTCGTTCCAGCCGTGAAGAATATTTTTTTCCCAGTTGCCGTAAATCCTCCGAATAAAAATCTCGCCGCGGCTCGACAGCGCGTCAATAATCTGCTTGCCGAACCTTGCCGAGACGTTGTCTGCGTCGATGAAGAGCGCAATTTTTTTGTCAACCATTGGGGAACCTCGAAGAATTTTTCAGTAGCAGTCAAAAGCACGAATCGCGCCGAATTGCATGTAATTGCCGGCTTCGACGGGGTCGCCTTCGAGAATCGCGTTTTCGACGGCGGGAAGATTTTCCGACGCAATCTGGATTCGTTCCGCGCCGTATTCTTCGCGAATTTTTTTCCAGAGATTTTTGCGCGAAGTTTTGGTGTCCTTGTAGACCGCACGGTTGTAAAAAATATTCATTGACGCTTCGCTTTTGTCGGCGTCGCAGTTGAAAAAAACGAACGCTTTGGTAGATTTTGCCATGTAAGCAACTCCTTTCGAGAATTTTGGCACGCGGGGATTATAACCAATTCCGTTGCCGTTAGCAATTAAAACTTTTGGTCATGCGGGCGTATGTCGGCAATTCGTCAAGTTGAACGTCGCTTTGCCCGTCGAAACGGTAACTGAAAAATTCTTCGCCGTTGGTGAGCGCGCAAAATTCACAGCCCAAGTCGGCGGCGTAATTGAACATTTGCCGAAACGCGTTGTCGTCGAGCGCAACTTCGGGCGACTTGCAAACAATCACGGCGACGGGATACACGGAATTTTCTTTAACGTCGCGGGCTTCGACGATGAAATCTGCGCGGGTTTTGACGTTGAGACCGTAGCGGGCGAATTTACCTTCGACGCGCAAAAAATTTTCGGGCACGCCAATTTCTTCGAGCAGATACGGAATCAAACGTTGGCGAACGGTTTCTTCGGGCGTGACGAAAACAAATTTCTTGCGCACGGGGTCGAAGTATGCCGCCTGCTTTTCGACGCGGTAAACTTGCGGCGCGGGATAATCCGAAAACTTTTTGCGCATGTGTCAACCTCCAAGTTCAGCCAAAATTTCGCGACCGCCGGCCGCTTTGAAAGCGGCGGAACAATTTTCGCGACGTGTCGTTATCAACGTTCCGACGTTGTCGCCGCGGCACTTTTGAAAAGTGCACAAACAATTTTCGCGACGTGTCGTTGTCAACGCTCCGACGTTGTCGCCGCGGCACTTTTGAAAAGTGCACAAACAATTTTCGCGACGTGTCGTTGTCAACGCTCCGACGTTGTCGCCGCGGCACTTTTGAAAAGTGCACAAACAATTTTCGC
>JAFVBP010000008.1 GCA_017479925.1 Selenomonadaceae bacterium
CAGCGGCGCGACTGTTATCGGCGACCGGTTCGTCGGCGGGCTTGTAGGTGGCAACGGCGGCACAGTTGAGAATTGCACGGTCAGCGGCGCGACTGTCATCGGCGACCGGTTTGTCGGCGGGCTTGTAGGTGGCAACGGCGGCACAGTTGAGAATTGCACGGTCAGCGACGCGACTGTCAGCGGCAAGGAAGATGTCGGCGGGCTTGTCGGACACAACGGCTGGCGTAGCACAGTTGAGAATTGCACCGTCAGCGACGCGACTGTCAGCGGCAACGAAAAAGTCGGCGGGCTTGTCGGCTACAACGACGGCACCATTGAGAATTGCACGGTCAACAACGCGACTGTCAGCGGCAACGAAAAAGTCGGCGGGTTTGTCGGCTCCAACAGCGGCACAGTTGAGAATTGCACCGACAGCGGCACGGCCGTCAGTTGCAAGTTTTAAGGAGGCTTTATGGACAACAACATTTACGGCGCGGCGGTCGAAGAAATTTTCATGCCGTTCCTGCACGAGTTGACTGCCTTGCGCATGACGCTTGACCGCAAAGTTATCGCGTACCTTGTCGGCGCACCCGGTTCGGGCAAGTCGACGTTGGCGACGTTTTTGGAACAGCTCAGCCGCGAACGTCAAAACGAAGTTGACGTGATTCGTGCGTTGCCGATGGACGGCTACCACTTCAGCGCGGCTTACATGAACATCACCACCGTCGAACGCGACGGCGAACAAGTTTTAATGCGTGACATCAAAGGCGCGCCCGAAACTTTCGACGTTGACTTGTTGGTTGACAAAATTCGCGAAGTCCGTCAGGAAGGCACCGACTGGAACATTTACGACCGCAAAATTCATGACGTGTTGCCCGATTATTGGAGCGTCGAGGACGACATCCTGCTGATTGAAGGCAATTACCTGTTGCTCAAAGAGTCGGGCTGGACGAACGTGCGCACGCTTGCGGATTATTCGGTTTTCCTGGACGTGCCGCGTGACATCCTGCGCGAACGGCTCATCAATCGCAAAGTGCAAGGCGGCTTGTCACGTGAAGCGGCGGAAAAATTCTTCGAGTTCAGCGACTCACGCAACATTGAACGCGTGCTGAACAATTCCGCTCAAGCTGACGAAACTTGGCGATTTTTATCAAACGGAGACTTTGTCAAGGCATGAACTTACACGAACTCAAAAAAATCGTCCTGCGCGAGGCAGTCGAAAGTTTTGCCCGCGTCGACGAAATTTCCGAACGCAACACGCTTAAAGTTTTGGAGGCAATGCGGCGATTGAAAATTTCCGACGCACACTTCAAAACGTCGACGGGTTACGCGTACGGCGACATTGGGCGCGAAAAGCTTGACGAGCTGTTCGCGCAAATTTTTTTTGCCGAAGCCGCACTTGTCCGCACGCAATTCGTTTCGGGCACGCACGCTTTGGCGACGGCACTTTTCGGCGTGTTGCGTCCTAATGACGAACTGGTTTCACTCACGGGCGCGCCTTACGACACCTTGCAAACGGTAATCGGTCACGCGCACGAAGCCCGCGGGTCACTGAAAGAATTCGGCGTGACGTATCGCGAACTGCCGCTTGTCAACGGTAAAGTCGACATTGGAGCGATTAAAAATTTCGTCACGGCGAAAACGAAACTTGCGCTGATTCAACGGAGCCGCGGTTACTCGTTGCGTGAACCGTTGACTGTTGCCGACATCGAAAAAATCTGCGCGGCGGTCAAGTCGGCGAACCCGAACTGTGCGACGCTGGTCGATAACTGCTACGGCGAATTTGTCGAGAGCCGTGAACCCGTCGAAGTCGGCGCGGACATTGCGGCGGGCAGTTTGATTAAAAATATCGGCGGCGGATTGGCACCGACGGGCGGTTACATTGTCGGGCGAAAAGATCTCGTCGAACTGGCGTCGTTTCGGTTGACGGCACCCGGCATGGGCAACGAACTCGGCGCATCTTTGGGCACACCGCGACTTTTGTATCAGGGACTTTTCGTCGCGCCGCACGTCACCGCGCAGTCACTCAAGGCGGCAATCTTCGCGGCGGGAATTTTTTCGCGACTCGGTTACAAAACTCATCCGTTGCCCGACGACGTTCGCGGCGACATCATTCAAGCAATCGAACTTAAATCGGCAACGCGGCTGATAAAATTCTGTCAAGCGATACAAAAATTTTCGCCCGTGGACTCGTTCGCGACGCCCGAACCGTGGGACATGCCCGGTTACGCGGACAAAGTCATCATGGCGGCGGGCACCTTCGTTCAGGGCGCGTCAATCGAGCTGTCGGCGGACGCACCGTTACGCGAACCGTTCACCGTCTTTTTGCAGGGCGGGCTGACTTTCGAGCACGCGGCAATAGCAATCCTCGGCGCGGCTCAAGTGTTGCAATCGACGTAACGGTTGAGTTACTTTCTTTTGGCAGCAAAAGACCCGCTTTAAAAGCGACCGTTGAAAATATTCTGTCGCTCTGTTACAATGCAAACAAGTTTCAGCGACAAACCATTTAAGGAGGAGATTTTATGGACGACAAGGATTGGGAATTGTTTAAGGACAAGCTCAACCGCAAGACCGGCATTGACCTGCAGCTCTACAAGGAACAGCAGATGCGCCGCCGAATCAACAACCTCATCGGCAAGACGGAGTTCAAGTCTTACACGACTTATTTCAACGACGTGGTCAAAGACAAGCAGAAATTCGCCGACTTTATCGAGTACCTGACAATCAACGTTTCGGAATTTTTCCGCACGCCCGACAAGTTCAGCAAACTCGAAACGGACGTAATTCCGTACCTGCTCAAGAAAACCAATTCGCTCAACATCTGGAGCGCGGGCTGTTCAATCGGCGCGGAGCCTTATTCGCTGTCGATAATCATGAAAGAAATGACGCCCGGCAAACGCCACCGCATTTTGGCGACCGACCTGGACATCGAAATCATCGGCAAGGCGAAGCAGGGCATTTACACCGCCGACGAACTGCGCGCAATGCGTCCCGACCGCAAGACGAAATATTTCACCAAGACGCCCGACGGCAAGTTTGCAATCAAGCCCGAAATTAAATCCGTCGTCGAATTCCGCCGTCACAATCTGCTTAAAGACCGCTTCGAGAACAATTTCGACCTGATTTTGTGCCGAAACGTCGTCATTTACTTCACCGAAGAGGCGAAATCCGTCCTGTACACGAACTTTTTCAAGGCACTCAAACCCGGCGGGATTCTTTTCGTCGGCGGCACGGAATCAATCCTCAACGCACGGCAAATCGGCTACACGACGTTTCAACCGTTTTTCTACCAGAGACCCGAAGCTTAAGAAGGTTTGATTTATGTTTGCAGATGCGCAAATGGAGACAATCCGTCGCGAAGAGCTGGAGATTCTGCAACTCGACCGATTGAAACGTCAAGTCGCGTGGGCGGCCGAAAAGAGCGCGTTTTATCAACGTTCGTTCAAAGACAACGGCGTCACACCTGCAGACATTCAAAAGCTGTCGGACGTGCGCAGATTGCCTTTCGTGACGCCCGCTCAACTTCGACGTTTGGACGCGTCGGAGTTTTTGACGTTGCCGCTGTCGGGCATCTTGCGAATAAATCATCACGACGAACTTTTCGGGAAAATCACCAACCTTTACACTCGCGGCGACATAAAAAACAACGTCGAAATGATGATTCGCTGTCTTGCGGCGGCCAACGTCCTCAAAGGCTCGATTGTCGGCATTCAAAGCGACTTGACCGACAGCCGATTTCTCGACGTGCTTTATGCCCTTGAATCGCTCGGTGCGACCGTCATTCCGTTCGGCGCGAATTTCCGCCGCTGGATGGACTTCATGGACTCGTTTTGTATCGACACGCTTGTCAGCACGCCGCAACTCGTCATGCAACTGATTATTCAAATGCAGACCGAGGAGCGCAACATCATCGACTACCCGCTCTCGAAAGTCATTTGCGTCAACACGACCAACATCCAAAACCCGATGCAACGGATTCTTGAGGAGCGAACTTCGACGAAGTTTTTTAACCTGTTCGCGCCGCCCGAAATCGGTAACGCCGCAATGCTGTTCCAATGCACCGACGGCAACGGTCAACACGTGCAGGAAGATCATTTCCTGTTCGAGTTGCTCAAATTCGACAGCAACGAAGTCATCGACGAAAACGACGTTATGGGCGAACTTGTCGTAACGACGCTCACCGCGCAGGCAGTCCCGCTGATTCGCTACCGAACGGGGCAGGCAGTGCGACGCATGAGCGAACCTTGTTACTGCGGACGAACTTTCGCACGAATAGCCACACCGTACACCGTCACCTGAAAACGCAATCGAAAAAGCCCGGAGGATTCAACCTTCGGGCTGTTTTTGTCGTTGTTGGTGGAAGCGGGGGAGTTCCGCCCTCCCCGTCCGAAAATGAAGACGCAAAAATTTCTCCAAGCTCAGTTGCCGAAAGATTTAAGCTTCGCCAAACTCGACAACAAATCGGGCGAAACCGAGCACTTTGGAAGTTCCCGCGTCTTACAGTGCGCTCAAACGCGGTAGCCTGTTATTGACCCTTGACCTTGACCTGACAGGCGGAATCAGTCAAGCAAGGGCGCGGTTTTCACGCCGCGAGTGCGTACTCTTCAGTAGTCGCGTTTGTTTTAAGTTTTCCGCTTGTAAATCGGTTGCGGAGCCGATGCTTGCTTATTTCACTCCGTTCATCCCCGTCGAACCTATTTCGCCCCCGTGAAAAATTTTGCCGAATTGTATCACGCCGAAAATATCTTGTCAAACGTTTTGTTGACGAAAAAACCTCGCGGTGCTAAGATTGTATCGCTTAAACACAACACAGCACGGCAAGGCATTTTCGATTTTTTGATTCTACAACGCCTGCGCCGCGCTGTCAAGAAAGGCGGCTTGATATTATGGTGTACGGCGTGATTTACAAAATCACCAACACGAAAAACGGCATGATTTACATCGGGCAGACGACGCGCTCGGTCAAAGAACGTTTCAGCGAACACATGAAGTCGGATTATTTCATCGGCAGGGCGATTCGTCATGACGGCGTCGAAAATTTCACCGTCGAAGTTATCGAGGAGTGCGAAACGCTTGAGCAACTCAACGAGCGTGAAAAATTCTGGATTGCGTTCTTCAACTGCATGGCACCGAACGGTTACAACCTGACCGACGGCGGGCAACAGGGAGCTTCGCCGTCAGCTGAGAGTCGCAAAAAAATGTCCGACGCGCACACGGGTGTTAAACGTTCGCCCGAAACCGTCGCCAGAATGTCCGAATCGCAAAAAGGCAAAGTACTTTCGCCCGAACATCGCGCCAAACTTTCCGAGGCTAATCGCGGTCATGAAGTTTCGCCCGAAACTCGCAGAAAAATTTCCGAGGCGCAAAAAGGCAAAAAACTTTCGCCCGAACATCGCGCCAAACTCAAAGGTCGCAAACGTTCACCCGAATTCTGCGAAAGAATGTCGAAGGCTCTTAAAGGTCGCAAGCTGTCGCCCGAACATCGCAGAAGAATTTCCGAGGCGCAAAAAGGCAAAACACTTTCGCCCGAAACTTGCGCCCGAATTTCCGAAGTACAGAAAGGCAAACAAATTCCCGCCGACCAACGAGCCAAAATGTCCGAAGCCAAAAAAGGCAAACCGTTCAGCGACGAACATCGCAAAAATTTGTCCTCCGCGTTGAAAGGCCGCCCGCGAAGACGACCGACCGCATATCCAACACTTTCGGCAGAGCTGATTCGGCAAAAAGTTTCTTACGCCAAAATCGGCGAACTGTTGGGATATTCGGATGCGACAATTTCAAATCGAATGCAAGGCTCGCCCGAATTCACGCCCGAACAGCAAGCGGCAATAAAAAAATTCCTCGGCGTCGATATGAGCGTCGAGGAACTGTTTCGTCGTCAGTGAAGCGTTATCTTCCGAAAGCCGCCGCGACTTTGGCAAGTTCGGCAGGCACATTGATGTGCTGTGGACAAATTGTCGTACAACGACCGCATTTGACGCATTTGCTCGCGTATTCTTTGCCGTGCCGTTCGACAAGCCAAGTATATTGCCCGTCGGCGAAAGCTTTGTTCTTGTAGCGCGTCAAGATGTTCATTGCCGTGAACGAACCCGAAATGCCGATGTTGTTCGGACACCTTGCGGAGCAGTAATTGCAGCTCGTACAAGGTATAACGGGCACTTTGTCCAATTCCGCACGCGCCCGTTCGACCGTCGCTTGTTCGTCGGCGGTGAGGCGTTGGAAATTTTCCATGTAGCTGACGTTGTCTTTCATCTGGTCAAGCGTCGACATGCCCGAAAGCACGGCGATAATCCCGTCGAGACTTGCCGCGAAACGAATCGCCCACGAAGCCGTTGACGCGTCGGGATTGGCGTCGGTGAAAACTTTGGCGACTTCGTCGGGCAAATTGGTCAACGTGCCGCCTTTGATCGGCTCCATGATGACAATCGGCTTGCCGTGCCTGCGTGCGACTTCGTAACAGCCGCGTGACTGAATCGCGGGATTTTCCCAGTCCGCCCAGTTGATTTGCAGTTGGACGAATTCCGCGTCGGGGTGCTTGGTCAAAATTTCGTCGAGTTCGGCGGGCGTCGAGTGGAACGAAAAGCCGTAATGCTTAATCAGACCTTCGCGTTTCTTGTCGGCGACGAAATCCCACATTTTGAAATCGTCGAAAAAGTGCGTGCGCATTTCGCCCAAATTGGGCAACAGGTAGAAATCGAAGTAACCTGCGCCCGTTTGCTTGAGCGACGTTTCAAATTGCGCAATGGCGTCGTCGCGGGTCTTGCAGTTAATCCAGGCGGCGTTTTTCGTCGCAATGGTGAACTTGTCACGCGGATACCGTTCGACCAGAGCTTGACGAATCGCGTCTTCGCTGCCGGGATAAGCCCACGCCGTGTCAAAGTAGGTGAAGCCCTTCGACAGGAACAGATCAACCATTTGTTTGACTTGCTCAAGGTCAATGGTTGAGTCGTCGAGCCGCGGCAGGCGCATCAGCCCGAATCCGAGCTTTTTGAAGTGTTCGCCGAGATAGCTCATGTTAAAACCTCCCAAAAAGTATTGCGTTACAAATATACTTTTTGCGGCGCGTCCTGTCAATCGCCGGTCGAACGTTTCAGGCGTTGTGCGAGCTTGTATCTGAACATGGCGTAAAATGTCATCAGTGTCAACATGCCGATTTTCGTTCGGAAGTACAACGCCGCTATACCCGACAAAATTTCGACGACGAACAGGAACGCCAAGCACAAAATCATCGTCAAGAACAGGTAGAAAATCGTCTTCGCCGCCAAAATTTTTTCGGGGTTGCCGTAAGTCCTCACGCTCACGGAAATTGCTGACGGCGATAATTGCGGCGTTCATGCAGGACGGAGCCAACACCTTGCAAGCGGGTTACGCCGCGTCGCCCATGCAACAGGCTGAAATTGTCCATGGACGTGCGCGGTCAAATTGCTCCGCTGAACAAAACCGACGGCATGATATAAAACAGCGGCAAGGTTATCGCTTTTTGCGGGATATTGCCCCACGCGCCCACGAACAGCGAAAACGACGGAGTCATCGTGAAGACTATCGCTATTTGTCCGCTGTGCACAATCAGTGCCGCCATTCGACGATTGACGACGGTTGTTGAGTTGTGTGCGCGGACGACCGATTGAACTGCCCGAATCGTCTGCTCAAAATCCATAGGTGAACAGCCCGCCGAAAATCAGCGTGAACAGGACGGGTATAAATCCGCTCGTCGTTCGTGCGCACCTGCATTTGAATTTTATCGCCGACGGCGAAGTTGGTTATCTCGGTCTCATTGATTTTGAAGTCAAGCCGCTTGTCCGACCTGTCCTGCAAAGAGTAAAGCGGCACACTCGACGACGGTAGTCGCTGTCGACTTGACGACGTCCGCCCGCGCAGGTGTCAATTATTGCCGCAACAAAAAAACCGCTCCTCCGAGCGGCAATGTTTATCGCGCCTTCAAGCCGTACAAGACCAAATCGCTTACTGCGTTCGTCGCCTCTTTGTAGGAAAAATTTGTTCGGTTTAAAAATTCCGCGCTGCCCAAAGTCTCGAACAGAACGGCGGGACATTTTTCGGCAAGTTCGGCAAAATGCGTCGTCTTATAATCGATAACGCTTTTAATCAGCGCGTCCTTTGAAGAAACGACTTTGTACAGCGAATTTCTGCCGATATGAAGTCGCGGCGGCGATGATTTTGTCTTTCATGATGTCTCCAAGTCGGGACGCAAATTTTTCGCGCCGTCCAAATAGACGTGACAGACTTCGTTTTGTTTTTTGTCGATGTCCGCCAAAATCAAAACTCGAATGCAAAGCGGCAACGAATTTTCAATCGCGGGCTCAAGCGTGTCGAACAGCGGCACAAGCCCGAAGTCCGACAGTTGTCGCACGCCCGTCGAAGGAAAACCGTCCGTCAAGTCTTGCGTCGTCGAAAAAATTATCGCGCCGACGTCTTCGCCGCGCAGTCCGTTCGCCGACATGATTTTTGTGACGAGCCGTCGCGCCGCCTGCCAAATTTTTTCGCGGGAATTTTCGTCGACCGTAATCGCGCCGCGTATTCCTCGCAACGACATTAAAATCAACTCCTTAACGCTTGTACTTGTCGCGAATTTGCAGGCGAACGGTTTCGTTTGCCAAAAATTCTTCGTAAGTGGCGATTCGGTCAACGGTGCCTTGCGTGGTGATGTCCATAATTCGGTTTGCAATCGCCTCGACGAAAGCGCGATCCTCGTCGACGAAAACAATCGTGCCGGGAAATTCGACCAGACTTTTTTCAAGTGCCTCAATCGTCGGCAAGTCCAGGCAAGCCGTCGGGTTGTCAAGCAACAAAAAATTCGCCGTGCCGAAAGCAAGTTTGTCAAGTTCGGCTTTGACCGCTGCGCCCGAATAAACTCGCGGCATGTAAAAAACTTTCACGCCGTCCGCGAAGTGAATCTGTCCGCGCAGGCAACCGCCGGTTTCGTCGCCGTCGAAGGCAACCGCCAAAGCTTTAAGCAGTTTCGACTTGCCGAGTTCGTTTCGTCCGACGAAGGCGACTTTTTGACCTTGGCGCAACGTGAAACTCACGTCCTTGAACAGCGGTTCGCCGTCGCGGGTCTTGAACAGATTTTCCGCCTCAAGCACAATCGGCACGGCACCCGAAGGCGTTTTCGGCAACAGTTCGGCGCAGTTGATTATCACGGGCGCGACTTGTCCGCTGCCGAGTTGAATCATGCGCGAACAGGTTTGTTTCAAAAAATATCTGTCGCTGCTGACGATAATCGCGGTCAAATTCGTGTGTTCGTGCAGGAAATTTATCAGCCACTCGATGCCGTCGACTTCAAGATTTTTCGTCGGTTCGTCGAGCAACAAAGTTATTTCGTCGTCGTGAAGCCCGCGCAGTTTGCGTTTGAGTTTGTCGACCGCCGACATTTCCGCTTTGCGCAGATCCGAAAAATCCGCGTAAACACTGCCGTTGACCGTGAGCACTTCGCCCGAAATTTTCACGTCGCCCGAAGTCGGGGGCACGCGTCCCGCCATAATGTCAAGAAGCGTCGACTTGCCCGCGCCTTCGCCGCCGATTATGCCGACTTTTTCGCCGCGAGCAATCTGCGCGTTGAGCTTGGAAAAAATTTCGCGCCGCCCGAGTTTGAGTTCCAAATTGCTTATCTGTATCAAAGTCGCGTCACCCCTTTTGCCGAAGGATATAAATTCTTCCTAAATGCCTATTCTGCGCCGTTTAATTGATTGTTTGCCTGCAAGTTGTCTGCGAAGTCATTTTGTCTGCAGATTTTTATCGAAAATCGCGTAGGTTTCTTCCTGTAATTTAAGCGTGTTGTGCGTGTAAAGATTTTGAGTGATAACGGCGTTTGCGTGACCTACCCGACCTGCGACACCTTTAGGAATTGCGCCGTTTTCAATCAGCTGTGTGATATGCGTGTGGCGGAACGAGTGGGCATTAAGATTTTCGGCTTGTAACATCTTCATAAGAGATTCACGCGAGACCAAACGACCGTCATCACGCGTGCAGACCAATGGCACTTTTTCACCGTCGGACGCGGGCAATCCTTTTGATTTTCTTTCGACATGTCCGTCGGCTTCGCGGTAAATGTAGACATAGCTGTTGCCGTGCGCCGCTTCGTTTTCGGCTTGACGAGCTTGCCAACGTTTAAGTTCGTCCAACAGAATATCGCCGACGATTATATATCGGTTGCTTGATTCGGTTTTGAGCGTAGTGAAGAAATATCCGCGCTTGTTGATATAGCGAAGTTGCCGCCATGTATTAATTTGCTTGCCCGCGAAGTCAATATCCGGCCAACTCAAACCTAAGACTTCGCCGAGGCGTGCGCCCGTATGATACAGCAACATCAGCGGCATGTGATACGGCGTCCCGAACGGATATTTTTCGAGTAATGCGTTGAATTGTTCGGGCGTGATTATCGTGCGCTTAATGACGTTGCGTGGTGCATTTTTCGGCACTTTGATATATGCGGCGGGATTCGACGAAATCAGTTGTGCGGGATAGACGGCGTAATCAAGTGCGGCGTGTAGCAATGCGTGAATTCCCGTTAACGTTGTTTTTGCTAGACCTGCTTGCAGGAGTTTCCTCATCCATTCGTCAATCATTGCCGGCGTTAAGTCTTGAACTTTGACTTCGCCCAAATGTGGCGTGATATTAACTTTCAAGTAGGACTGATAGTTTTGCAACGTTGTCGGTTTGACGTTCGCTGACACGACGTTATCAAGCCATGCCGACATAAAATCTTTGAGCGTGACGCGTTCGCTGGTTATGCCGATATTGCCGTGAAGATAATCGTTGTACGCCGCGACACCCGCTTTATACGCCGCGTCCTTCGTCGGATAGCCGCCTTTTTCGACGACCTTGCGCTTGCCGTCGGCAGTCTTGCCCGCCTCGAATATGTAGCTGAAAGTCTTGCCGCGTTTGCGTGTGCGGACTTGCGCCATCAGAAATCACCGCCCGAAAAAATTACCCTCCGCCGAGGAGGGCTTTTTTTGTTTGCAAACGTCATTGAATCTGAATTGTCCCCGAATAAATCTGCTTACCGTCCGGCATTATTATCGAAAGATTTTGTTCGCCGGCCGAAACTGTCGACCGTTCAAACAATACAGAGAATTTGCCGCCGTCATAGATTGTCGCGCTTTTTTTGACGCCCGCGAGCGTGACGGTTAAATTCGTGCCGTCGGGCAAATTCGTCTTGCCGATAATTTTATGATAAGCCGCCGTGCCGTCGCCCAATGTGACGATAGTTTGAACGCCGTCGCTTGTCACGGCAAGCTCGTCGAGGCTGGCATTTTCTTTTGCTTTTGCCTCGTCAAAGGCGGCTTGTTCCCGTTCACGTCGCGCCTGTTCGTCTTTTTCTTGCTGTTCGCGTTTGGCTTGTGCTTGTTCGCGCTCTTTTTTCACATCTTTAACGAATTCTGCTAACGTGTAGCCGACCTTGTTTTTATAGCGACCTTCGAGGAATTTTATTTCGACGATTTTGCCGCCGTCATATTCGCCTGTAACAGCGATTTTCGTTTCCCTGTCGGCGTGTTTAACCTTACCGTCAACAACTTGTTGGGCGAGGAACTCTGTATCACAGGTGTTAATGGCGTCAAGCATATCAGGGATATTTGCCCTATCCTCCGACCAAAAAGCAAAATCTACTATCAGCGTTTCATCAGAATATTTACTGCCACATCCGCAGATAAAAATCGCCGCGACGAGGCAGGCGACCGCAAAAATTTTCTTCATGTGCTTGCCTCCCAACAAAATCACACAGCCGCCGCCTGTTGGCTCGGTGTGTACTTGAATTTGAGAAATTCGCGATAGCTCCAAAAATCGCGCCGACAATCACTGTACACGCTTTTTAAAAGTGTATGCTCGTTCGCCCGTGTGTTCACCTTCAAGAAATGTAACAAACACAATACCTTCATATGCCCCCGAATCGGAACACAAGACGCGAGTATTGCGTTTAATCACGAACGCCTTGCCATTTGCTAACATTGCGTCAATATACGCAACGTCTTTTCTTTTGGCGGCGTCCAAAAATCCTTCAACATCTTGTAAGTTAATTATGCAAAAGCAACTTCGTTGGGTACTGGCATAAATTGTTTTCGCTGCAGTTTCTGTGCTTTGAGCGGTATAGCTTACATTTTTCCGCGAACTTGAAGGTTTTTCGGACGCGCTATAACTGTTGTGCACGAAAAATATTAAGCATACCATTGCTAACGAAATGCCGATTTTACTACCGCTACTGTATTTCCGACTTGAACACAACAAAATTATTCCAATAGGGAAACAGATAATCAAGGCGAGCCAAATTCCCCAATGTTTTTCATACCAACGCTCCGGCGGTGCAACTTTTTCGTAGCGGACGCCGTCATCAGATTTTTTTGGTGACGCCGACCGTTGAGCTTTTTCTTTCGTTTCGCGATAAAGTTCTTCGATTGACTTTGACATAGCGTCACCCCCGAATCACACTGCCGCCGCTTGTTGGCGTGGCACCGCCGGCACACGACCGATTTTAAATCTTTTCAACATGCCGCGAATCAAGCTTTTGTCCTCGGCGGGCACTTCGCGATAATCATCAAGCAGTTCCGATTCTTCGACGTTGACGGGACGATAATATTGTTCCGAATTTTCGACGCCCATTATCAGAAGTGGCGACACTTTGAGCGCGTTGGCAAGACCGGCAATTTTATCGCGACGCATGTTATCAATGTCGCCCGATTCCCAACGCGAAACAGTTGCCTCCGTTACTCCTACTTGATTCGCGACCTGCCGTTGTGTAAGCGAAAGTTCGTTTCTGCGCTTCCGCAACAATTCACCGATACTTTCTTTTTCCATGCCGTCCACCTCCTTTTTAGTTATTATAATCGCCGCGTCGCGTTTTTGCAACGCCTATGAAGATATAAGCTAAAAAACTTGCAAAAACGTATTGACTATACGCAAGCTTTAATGTAGAATTCCTTGCGGATTCGCAAGTAAATGTTGAAACGAGGAATTCATTCATGTTCAAGAAAAACGAATTTAAAGCGGCAATGGTGCGGAAAGGTTTAACCGCTGCCGACATTGCTAAGGCGTTAGGCATTGACCCTGCAACGCTTTTCCGCAAGATGTCAGGGCAAAGTGATTTTTTTCGGAATGAGATAGAAAAACTCTGCGTCCTTTTGGAATTGAGCGCGGAAGACACATTGAAAATTTTTTTTGCCTAATGACTTACGGAAAAGTAATTTCGCCCGACGGCGGCAGGAGGCGACAACGTGAAAGAATCTACACACGTGCTTGATTGTAACGGGCGCGAAATTTTTGTTGGCGACCGCGTGCGGATTATCGACGAGGAAGTTACGAAGTTTCTGCGCGACAACTACGGCAACACATTGCCCGAAAGTGTTTTGTCTGCCGGCGAAGATGAAATTGGCGTTGTCGTCGACGATGATTTTTTCCAAATCGTAAACGAAAACGGCGACATGCTTGCTGATTTAAGCCTTAGCGAAGGCGAACAAGAATTCATGTTTGAGGTTGTTGAAAATTGAACACTTTGGACTTAGACGCGCTCGACAAGCTGATTCGCAAGGCGCAGAAACTTCAAGCACTGGTTGCCGACCTTCAACCGTTTCTTGAACTTGTGCGGCAACTCGACGGGAAAGAAATCGTCACGGTACCGACCGACAGATTAATTCGGGCAAGTGAGGTGGCGAAGATTTTGTGTATTGACCACAACGCGATTGGCAAGCTCGTCAAGGCAGGACTTTTGACGCCGCTGTACGTCAACTCCGAACAACAGAAATTTTGGCTGTCGGAAGTCATGAAGTTGCCGCGAAAGAAACCGTGGCGTATCGGAGACCGTCATCATGATTAGAATTTGCGAACGTTGCGGTACTCAATTCGACGAAACTCATTTCGCGAAATATTGTCCCGCTTGCCGACCGATTGTCAAAAACACACGCTTGCCCGAGCGTATCAAGTTGAATCAAGCCGTCATCCGAAATCGTGTCGACGAGGCGCAGGGCAAGACCGTCAAGACAATTTCTGATTGGGCACGCGAAGCCGACGAGTGCAATCTTGACTACGGCACTTATCGGGCATTGATAGCGGCGGGCAGGACTTTCGAGCAACTCAAAGCCGAACATCGAAGCCCGCAACCTCATTCGCATTGCCGTCGACACATTTACGATTTTTGAGGAGTGACCGACATGTTCAAACGACCGCCACTGAAAATTGACTGCGACGGCTTGAGCAAAAAGCTTATTGCCGACCTTGCCGACCGTTTAAGACTTCATTTCGTCGACGTTGACGTTTTCGGCGAAACTATTTACGCGAGCAAACCGTTGGGAAGTCTTCACTATGAAAAGGCGTGGCAGATTCTTGACATCTTTGGCGTCAAGGTGATTTAGCCGCCTTCGGGCGGGGCATTGCTCCCTATCCTGTTATAGATGTCGACCGCAAGGTTGACCCCTGCCGACGTAGATAGCCGGAGATATTTATCGGCGGCGGGTGTGAGCCTTGCGCTCAAAGCCATTAGAAAAACCCACCTTACTCGTAAGGCGACCGTCGCCGTGCTTATCCTTTCGACGGCGGCGGCTCAAGCCTTGCGGGGCTTTTTGGAGAAGCAACAATGGACAGCAAGTTTCAAAATCGCAGGCGTGCGCGGCAGTTGATTGACTTCGCCAATATCCGAATCGGCGAAAAGGGTATGCCGACCGACTGCGACGGCTTGATTGAATATCACGATAAAGCTTATGTCCTGTTTGAACTCAAATACGGCGACAAGGACGTCCCGCTCGGTCAATGGCTTGCGCTTGTCCGCATGTGTGACGACTTCGCACGTATCGGCAAGCCCGCGACCTTTATCATTGCGGAACATGACGTTGACGACCCCGACGTTGACATTGACGCGGCGGCTTGTCTCGTCCGCAAATTTTACTTCAAAGGCAGATGGTACACGCCGATTAAGCCCGTCACGCTCAAACAGGAGATTGACAGCTTCATTAATTACGTCGACAGGAGGTTGACATGTTAATTGAGCAAACACTCTTCGGCACGGTCGACAAAGTTGCCGACGCGATTAAGCTTCTTCGCGAACATGAGCCACCCGAAGGTTACTACCTGTGCTTCAGCGGCGGAAAAGACAGCGTCGTCATTTACGACCTTGCCGTCAAAGCGGGCGTGAAATTCGACGCACATCACTCCGTTACGACCGTCGAGCCGCCCGAATTGATGAAGTTCATTCGCGACAAATATCCCGACGTTCAAAAGGAATCGCCGCAGTTGACGATGGCTCAACTTATCGTCAAAAACAAAATCCCGCCGACTCGACAAGCGCGTTACTGTTGTCGCTTGCTCAAAGAAAACGGCGGTACGGGACGCGTCAAAATCACGGGCATCCGTGCCGAGGAGTCGCCGCGTCGCGCCAAACGTCCTCAAGTTGACGTTGACAAGCACGGTTCGACGCACGTGCACCCGATTAAAAATTGGACTGTCGCCGACATTTGGCAATACATTCGCGAAAACAATCTACCGTATTGCTCACTGTACGACGAGGGTTTTGACCGTATCGGCTGCGTGTTGTGCCCGTTCCAAACAGGCGCGAATACCGAGCGCGATTTAAAACGGTTCCCGTCGATTGCCGACTATTACCGTCGCGCTTGTCGCAAAGCTTTCGAGGCGCGTTCCGACGTTGGTCGACGTTGGTCGTCGGGTGACGCGATGTTTGACTGGTGGATTGGGCAACGTCACAAGCGGACAATCGCCGCCGATTGCAATTCGGTTCCGTTGTTCAGCGAAGACGACGGCACGGTACTTTGAGGTGACTGCAATGCTGATTGAGCGAACGCTTTTCGGTACCGTCGACAAGGTAGCCGATTCAATCAAATTACTGCGCGACAACGAGCCGCCCGAAGGGTACTACGTTTGTTTCAGCGGCGGCAAGGACAGCACTTGCATTTTGGAGCTGGTCAAGCGTGCGGGCGTGAAATTCGACGCGCATTATCAATTCACGCACATTGAGCCGCCCGAAGCGCAAGACTTCATTCGACGTTGTCATCCCGAAGTTATCTGGGACATTCCGCCGACTTCGATGGAAGAGCTTATCGTCAAGAATAAAATTCCGCCGATGCGCTTTGCTCAATACTGTTGCCGCTGTCTCAAGCGTTGTTTCGGCAGGGGACGCGTCAAAGTCACGGGCATTCGCGCCGGTGAAAGTCACGGTCGAAGTAAACGCCCGCCCGTCGACAAACTCAAAGACGGCACAATTCACGTCAACCCGATTCTGAACTGGTCAACCGCCGACGTGTGGCAATTCATTCACGAAAACAATCTGCCCTACTGTTCGCTCTACGACGAAGGTTTTGCGCGTGTCGGCTGCGTCTTATGTCCGAATCAAACCAAGGCTCAAACTGAACGCGACTTGAAACGCTTTCCGACCGTCGTCGAATATTACCGTCGTGCTTGCCGCAAATCTTTCGAGGTGAATCAAGACAAGTTCACCGGTCAACGCAAAAGCCGACATTGGAAAAGCGGCGACGATTTATTTAACTGGTGGGTGCACGAACGTCACAGCTCCAAGGCGCGTGATTCGGGTTGCGGCTCACTTTTCGACAGGAGGAATTCACGTGAACAAAGTCATCATGATGGGCAACTTGACCCGCGACGTTGAAATTCGCGACGCGGCGAACACGACCGTTGCCCGCGTTGGAATTGCCGTCGCTCGTCCGTTCAAGCCGAAGGAGAGCGACTTTTTCAATCTGGTTGCGTTCGGCAAGACCGCCGAATTTTTGAGCAAGTGGTTCGCCAAAGGTTCAAAGATTCTCGTCGAAGGTCACCTGCGCACGTCCAACTACGAGGATAAGCAAGGCGTCAAAAAGACCGCCACCGACATCATCATTGAGCAGATTGAATTCGCGGGCTCCAAGCGTGATTCGGCTCCGCGCGACGAATTTGACGTGACCGACGACACGCCGTTTTGAACGCACGAAAAAACCGCCCGAAGGCGGCAAGTTGATTGGTCATTGAGCGGCTCATCCTTCAAGTTCAAGCTTTACTTTGAATCCGAGGATATCCCCGAATTGTTCAAGCTCGTCATAGCGAATCGCGCCCGTGTTTATTTTCTTCGAGAAACTTTGTTGGACGTACTTTGTTCCGAATCGCCGATTGAATTCTTCGCCCAGCGTCTTCAAGTTGTAACCGCGATATGCGGCAATGCGCTTGAGCTTTTCCGCGATTGTCGTTTGCTCCAGTTCAACCATAAAAATCCCCACCTTCCGTGGTTTTATTATACGGCGACAAATATTTACTGTCAATCTTCAACGCAAGATTAATCAATAAAAAAAGTTTAAAATCTATCGAAAAGGTATTGACGCGTGAATAAATCTATTGTACAATACGCAAGAAATGATTGATAATCACAATGAAAACAGTTGAAAATCAGCGACATGGCTTGACCGCCAAAGGAGGTCAGACGGCGGCAAGCAAGTCAACCGACAAGAAAAGGAGAAAACAAAATGAAAACCAACGAAACGAAAATGACGGTCAGCGAACTTCGCGAAGCTTTGAAAGCGTCCCGCGCCAAAGTTCAACTTCATTTCACCGTCAAAGGCAATCCCGCTTGGAGAGTTCTTTTCCGCTACGGCAAAAGCGACGTTGAAATCGGCTCCAACCGCTTGACCAAACGCGAAGCCGACGAACGTCTTGCCGAATTCGGATTGACGGCAAATCTGGTCATCGAAATCACCAAAGCCGTTGACGAGGCTCAAGCCGCCAAAACCGCCGCGATGAAAGCGTCGGGCGAATTCTACACGGGCGGCAGAAATTGCGACAAACTCACCACCGACGAAATCAACGCGATTTACGCAAAGTTCGCCAAAGCCGATAACAGCGACGACGCCGAAGCCGAAAACGAATCCGCCGAAACCGCGAAGTTCGAGACCGGCAAGACTTACGCCGCGAAAAAATCCGTGCTCTTCGACAGCCAAATTAACATGACCGTCATCAAGCGCACGAACTGCTACGTCACCATCCAATTCGACGAGGACGAAGAGGACATCCGCCGCTGCAAAATCGTCGACGACGCAGGCGTTGAAAAAATCTACATCCACGAGACCAACGCAATCAGCGGCGATTATGAGTTCAGCGCAAATGACGTTGCCGAAGAAACCGACATCGACGAAGTCAAAGACGACGAGCCGAACCGCAACATGAAACTTGCCGCCAAAATCGTCAACAGCTTGCCCGGCACGTTGATTTTCCTCGGCGAAGGCGTAACCAAAAACGGCAAGCCGACCGTCAGTTTCGACGTTGAAAACGGCACGGAAATTTCGCCGATGATTCGCGTCACCGAGACTTTCACCGACGGCACGAAAAGCGCGATTGACTACGTCGAAGTCACACGCGACTACGCCGAAACGAAAACCGCAAAACATGTGCGCTACTACTTCGCCGACGGGGGCACCGACATTGACGCCTTGACCGTCTTGAACGACCGCGTCAACGACCTGCTCAGGCGACGCGACAACGTCAACGCCAACATGCGCTTGTTGACCAATGACGAATACGCGGGCAAGCTTGCCGAACTCGACAGCGAACTGCGCTACGTCGAAATTCAGATTGGCGCCATCAAAGCGGGCGACACGTTTGACTACGTCGACGCCGCCGAACACATCAAGGGCGTTCACGAGGACGTGAAAACCTGCATTGACCTTTGGACACGCGAACACGGCTTGACGGTCGGTCAATGCGAACAAATTTACGTCGCCGCGCACGTCGACAGGAACTTTACCGCCGGCGTTGACCGCGAATTGATTAATCGCATGATTGACGACTTCAAGCGGTGCAATGCCGCCGACACGGTCAAAGCCGAATTCGACAAAGCGGTCACCGAAAGCGTCAACAACTACAGCGCGACGGTTGAAATCAACGGCGAAACGCTCACCTTCGAGGACGGGCAACTTGCGGAAGTCGCGTCCCTGCGCTACGAAGCTTACTTCACGATTCGCGACGGTCGCAGGAATTTCTACTACCGAGGCAACCGCGTCAGCAAGCAAGACTTTTTCGGGCACATCGCCGTCGAGGATAAAGCCATTGCCGAACGCGCCGCCATTACCGAATTCGTCGCCAAATACGGCGGAAGCGAATTCAAGCCCGGCACGAACCCGCTTGACAATTTCGTCGCGCAGATTCACCCGACTTTGGCTAACGGGCGGCAGGACAACTACTTTGCAACCTTCGACAGCAAAGCCGACGCGCACGCCTTCATCGACGAATTCAAAACTTTGGCGGGCGACATGAAGTTTATCGCGACGATTAAGCGCGGCAGTTTCTACGGCGAAGAGATTTATCGACACGGCTTGAACGGTCAAGAATACTTCGCGCCCGACGACGAAGCCGAGGTATTGAATGCGAATTGGAAGGACGCACAACGTCAACTTGACAAGCGAATCACGGTCGAAATTCAAGGCGGCGGGACGTGTGCAATCGACAAAGACAGCGACATCCGCTTGACCAAAATCAAGGACGGATATGCCTTCGTTGACTACGGAAAAATCGTCGCGGTCGGTGCGAAAGTTGTCCTCGGCAGGTACGACACACCCGCGCAAGTCAAAGAAGTTATCGACAAGTTCGGCAAGTCGATTTTCGGCAACAGGTTTGAATTCCCGCACGTTGAGGACGTTAGCAAAAGCGACATTGAAATTGCCGAAGAGTTGACCGCGTTCCTGCTCAAAACTGTGCCGTGGCACGCAGGCTTCATGGACTTGACGCTCCAAAACGGCAATGCGGCAGTGGCAAGCCCGCGCACGGCGACAATCAAACCCGATTGGCACGGCAACGGTCGATTCGCCTTCGTCACACCGTGGAACGAGATTTTCGCCCGTTACGACACGGCGTCGCAAGTCCGGACGGTAATTTACCGAATCAAGCACGCGGTTGAGGATAAGC
>JAFVBP010000106.1 GCA_017479925.1 Selenomonadaceae bacterium
AGAAAGGCGCTTTGACCCGGAATTTTCGCATCACGCGAAAAACTCCGGGCGGTCGCACGTCCTGTGCGACCGTGTTATCGCTTCGACTTGCCTTGAAGATATCGCATACGTTGTTGACACGTTACAGCAATCAAAAAACCGCTCGACGTATCGGGCGGTTAATTTTTTTGTGTCGAAAGTTGTCGTTAGAACATCATGTTGAGCAGGTTGCCGACGTTGTTCATTGACGTCATGTTTCGGAAGGCGGAACCCGTGTAAATCTGCGCGGTAGTCAACTGGTTGCCGAACATCTTTTGCGCCGTCGGAAACAGGCTGTCTTTTTGGCTGTTGGCGAAACTGACGTGACTTTCCGCCTTGCCCGCCAGACCGTCTTTGCCGAGAATGCGCGAAACTTTGTCTGGGTCGTTGACAATGGCGTTGGCAAGTTTTTCTTCGTCGATTTCAAACGAGCCGTCGCTTTTGGTCGTCAAGCCGACTGATTCGTACAGTGACGAGCGATAAGTTGTGTCGCCGAAACTTTGCGCAAGTTTGTCGACGCGTTTGGAAACTTCGCCGTTGTCGTTGAGGAATTTGACCGCGCCGTTGTAGTCGTCAACGAGACCTTTGACGGCGTCAATCGCGCTTTGCAACTCCTTGCTGTAAGTCGTCGTGGTCGTCGTAACGCCGTCTTCGTCGGTTGACGTGTTTGTCGTAATCGCGCCGGCTTTGTCTTCGAGGCTGAAATTGTACTTTTTGACGTTGGCGGCGGACTTGCTCAGCGCGTCCATGTTTTCGCCGAATTCGCTGTTGAACGCGCTTTTGGCGTCGTCGTAACTTGCAAGCAGTGAACGGACATTGGTGCCGATCTCCGTCAAGCCCGACAATGCTTGAGCGGCGTTGTTTTGATAGGAACCGTACGCGCTCCACAGCTGCGAAATCGAGTCTTGCTTTTTGTTGTTCGTCGCCGTGTTGAACAGGAAATTGTTCCCGAACGCGCCGTTGCCGATTGAGTTAATCGCCATGATGAATCACCTTCCTTGAAATGTCGAAACTGTCCTTGAAACGTTGATTGATTCTACAATATTTATCGTCGTATCGCAAGAAATTTTTACAGGCGTTGCAGAAATCGGCTGTTACCTGCTATAATTCGTCGCAGAAAATTTTAACGCGGAGGAATTGACAATGAGCTTGAGAAATTTTTTTTGCGGGGTGATAGCGGCGGCAATGATCTTTTCCGCGTCGACTTTGTGCACGGCGGCGGAAGAATCAGCCACCGAAAAACTCACACAAATTGAAATTGACACCTACGGTTACGAACAAATAGGCGCGATGCTCGACCGAATCAGCCGAATTGAAAAAACTTACACGGGACAAAACGCGACGGGCAACATGAACGCCCGAATTGACACGATATACAAAATTCTTTACGACAACAGCGAACAACCCTGCGTCCTTGCCAAAATCAACGCGCTTGAGTGGAACATCAATCACCGTGTCGAAAGCGGCGGCGTCGAAAAACGTTTGGTTGCTTTGGAGACTGCAATTCTCGGCAGAATGTCCGAAGGCAGCTTCAACGCTCGAATTCGCACGCTTGCCAAAAGTTCTTTCGGCGAAGAAATTTTGCCGATTGAGCAGGTGCAAATTCCCGCGAACACGCTGATTAAAGTCGAAACGCTCGTGCCCGCGAACTCCAAAACCATGCAACCGGGCGATTCGATTCCGTTCCGCGTCGTCGAAGACATTTTCGTCGACGGCAAACTCGTTTTCACTCAAGGCTTGACGGGTCAAGGCAACGTCGTCAACGTGCACCGCGCCCGAAACATCATGAGCAACGGCAAAATCGAAACGGACTTTCACACGCTGCGCACAATCGACGGGCAGAACGTCGCCACTTACACGGGCGTTGAGGCTCTCGAAGAAATGAAAGCTCAAGAGTTGGCACGCGGTTTGAGTTTGGTCGGACAAACGTTTTCGGGCAAGACCGCCGGCATGGAAGAAGTTTTCATGCGCGGCAAAAATATCGACGTGCCTGCGGGCGTTGTGCTTTACGTTCAAACACGCGACCCGATTACGGTTTACGGCGTGACGACATCGGGCGGCATTTCGATAGCCGAAACTGTCGCGCAACCGATTCAAAACGTCGAACAACCGCGTCCCGTCGCGGAAGAACCTTTCGAGCAGCCGACGCAACCCGTCGCTGAACCGACAGTTGAGCAACCGACACAGCCGACGGTCACACAACCGAAACCGCCCGTCACGCAACAGAAACCGCCCGTCGACGAACCGGGGACTTTGAGCGACGACGAAAGAGTTGCCGTTGCACCGACAAAGCCGTCGACACCACCGCCACCCGCGCCGAAACCTGAGTCGAAACCTGCGCCCGAAGACGTTGAGATTATCGAGGTTTACGACGAGGCATGATGATGAAAAAATTTCTTTCCGTCGTGCCGATTGTCGCCGCATTGCTCACGCCGTCAACCGCACAGGCAATTTACGAGTCGTCTTCGGACACGAACACGCAAATGTTCGATTACATCGAGAACCGTCGCCGCGAAGAACGCGAACAACGTCTTACCGAAGAGCAACAGAAATTGCTTGACGACATTGCCGAGGCAAAAGAACGCCTGCCGCATCCACACAATGACGGCGAACCGATTCCCGCCGTGTTCGAGGGCGACGATTTGGTTTACTATTCGGGCAGCGGCGAATTCATTGCGACGGGCAAAGTCGACATAATTCAGCTTGAAGGTTACCGCTTCCAAAGCAAAGAGGCGACCGGCAACGTCAAAGAGCAAGTTGTCCGCGTCGAAGGGCAAGCGCACGTCCTGCAACTTGTGCCCGGTATGCCGCGTGTCACGCTTGACGGCTTCAAAACCGTTTACAATTACGGCAAAAAAACCGGCACCATGGGATCCGCGCACGGCAAGGCGGGCGAATATTACCTGACGGGCAAACGCTTCGAGTTTTATCCCGATCACATCGTCGTTTATGACGGCACGCAGACCCGTTGCAACGCGAAAACGCCCGATTATCATTTGAGCGCAGAACGCATGGAAATTTGGCCTGAGCAGGTCATCAGAATGTACAACGTCAAAATGTGGATGAAAAATACCGTCGTCGCCACCAAAGAATACGAAGAACGCAAGCTTGAGGAGACCGACCAACAAAATTTCCCGCGTGTCGGCTACAACAAAGATCACGGCGTCTATATCCGCCAAGATTTTGAAATTCCGCTGTTCAGTCACGTGAAATTACTTGTCGGCGCATACGTCGAGTCGAAAAAAGGTATCCGCAGCAACGTTGAACTCCAATACAAAAATCGCGACTTCCGCGTCAAAGGTCGTTACGGCTACTATGACGACAAAGACGCCAAGTGGATTCAAAAAGAGCCGTCGCTCAATATTTGGTACGGGCGACATTTCGGCAACAGTTTGCCGCTGAGTTACAGCGTCGAGGCGGAAATCGGTCACTGGCGACAAAACGCAATTTCAAGCACTCATCAGGAATACGAATTCAAGTTGACGCACGACCCGATTTATTTCGACAAGTACCTGCTATTGCTCAATACCAGTTACAAAATCACCAAAGACCACCCGCAGACGGAAGTTGATTCGGGCAAAATGACCGTCAAAGGTTGGAACTACAGTATCATGCTCGGACGCGAATTCACCGACAGATTCGCCGCCTTTATCGGTTACGCGTACACGAAAAATAATTCAACGAATTCGTTGTTCGATTTCAACGTCGACGCTTATTCGCGCAAATTTCAAGCGGGTATCAGTTACTTCATCACGCCGAAAGATCGCGTCGTCGTCGGCGTCAAAATGAACGCGGACACGCACAAACTCGACGATATTGACTATTACTGGTATCACGATTTGCATTGTTCGCAGGCAGTTCTTCGTTGGCGCGCCAAACGCAAAAAACTCGAAGTGCATTGGGAGTTCATACCGTGGTGAATTGTATCGTTCTGCTTGTCCTGTCGCTGATTTTGTTCGTCGCGGGCGGCTGGATTTTGCCGATAACCGACCCGACCGAATGCTGTTACACGCTCACCGCCAAAGAAATGCTTGAGGCGGGCGATTGGTTGAGTCCGCGAATTTACGGCAACTTTTGGTTCGACAAGCCGATAATGTTCTACTGGGAACTGATGATTTCGTACAAACTTTTCGGCTTCGGCGACTTCGCGTCAAGAATATTTCCCGCTCTCTTCGCGACGGGCGGCGTTTTTTTGACGTATTTTTTCGGCGCGAAAATCTACAACGCAAAAATCGGCTTCGCGGCGGCCGTCATGTTGGCAACGTCGCTGGAATATTGGTACATTTCGCACGCAATTATCACCGACATGACGCTGTTGTTCACGTTCAGCTTGACGTTGATGGCGTTTTTTATCGGCTACCGTTCAAACAACCCGAAAATGTATTTAATCGCGTTCGCGTCGTCGGGCGTCGCAGTTTTGACGAAAGGTCCGATCGGATTTTTGTTGCCGGGACTGATAATTTTGCTGTTCCTGCTGTGGCAAGGCGACTTGAAACATCTGCGGAAACTTTTCACCGTGCGGAATTTTTTGACGTTCGCGATAATCGTCGCCGTGTGGTACCTGCCGATGATAATTTTGCACGGCTCGGAATTCGTCGAAAACTTTTTTGGCGTGCATAACTTTTTGCGTGCGACGGTCACCGAATATGAAAAAACCAACGTGTGGTATTATTACACGCTGATTTCGATTGTCGGCTTCCTGCCGTGGTCGATACCGCTGTTGCCCGCCGCAGTCGTGAAATTTTTCCGCCGCGCAGAATTGTTTATCGAGGAAGGTCGCCTGCCCGTGTTCGACGTGCACGAAAAATTTTTAATCGTGTGGGCGTTAACGGTCGTGATTTTCTTTCAACTGTGCGCGACGAAATATGTGACGTACACGCTGCCCGCAATGCCTGCCGCGATGATTTTTATTGCGCGGTACTTCGCCAACCGTTGGAAATTGTTTCTTGCAATGACGGCGGGCGTGCTGATAATTTTCCCGTTGACGCTGCGGCTGGTCGCGTTGCCGTTGGCGGAAGACAATTCCGGTCGGCGTGCGGCTGAAGTAATTTCGCCGCTCATTGACGAACAAACCTGCGTCGTCAGCTTCGACAACGGTTATTCCGGCTCGCTGGTTTTTTACACGGGCGCGAAAATTTTCCGTCTTGAAGATGCGGACAATTACGAACGACTTCGCCCGCGTGAGTTGACTTGGTCAATCAAAAACGTCATGCCGTTCATGTCGTTTGACGAGTTGCCGTCCGACAAAAAAATTATCGCGGTCGTCGGCATCGAAAGGGAACAATTTTTCTTGGCGTGCGTGAAAGGCGATTGGCAACTTGTCGGTGCCGTCCCGAAAGGCGAACTCGAAGCTTGGCAGGAAAAAACTTTCCACAACAAACAGTCGCCGCAGAAGTTCAAGTACAAAATTTATCGTCGGTCAACGGAGGTTAAGTAATGTCTGCAAAAGTTGTTGCGTATGATTCAAAGTTTGTGCGCGCCGCCGTCGAAGTTTGGAACGAGGTCGTGCGCGACGGTGTTGCCTTCCCGCAAGAAGACGAACTCGACGAAACTTCGGGCGACGAATTTTTTCGTGCGCAGTCGTTCACGGGGCTTGCCGTCGACGATTCGGGCGAAATTTTGGCGTTGTACATTCTGCACCCGAATAATGTCGGGCGTTGCGCTCACATTGCCAATGCAAGTTACGCCGTCCGTTCCGACATGCGCGGGCGACATTTGGGCGAATTGATTGTCAAGCACTCGATTGCCAAAGCGGGCGAACTCGGCTTTCGGATTTTGCAATTCAACGCGGTTGTCGCCACGAACGTTCACGCACGGCATTTGTATCGGCGGCTCGGTTTCACGGAACTCGGCACGATACCCGAAGGTTTTCGTATGCCCGACGGCTCATATGCAGACATCGTTCCGCAATTTATCGATTTGACTTAGGGGAGGCGAGGAGTTGCAGGAACTCATCAACATCACAACCAAAATGCAGGACAAAAAAATTCTGGTTATCGGCGACATCGTTGCCGACGTCTACGTCGACGGGCGAATTTCCAGAATTTCACGCGAAGCACCCGTGCTGATTCTCGAAAAAGCGGGCGAAAAAATCGTTGCGGGCGGCGCGGCTAACGTCGTGGCTAACGCGGCTACCCTCGGCGGCGAAGTTTACGCTGTCGGTGTCATCGGCGACGACCCTTATGCCGAAAAGTTGCGCAACATATTCAAAGATCTCGACGTGCACATCGAAGGGCTTGTTCGCGACAAAAGCCGTCCGACAATTACCAAAACGCGAATTATCGCGGGCGGGCGGGCGACGGTAAGTCAACAAATTGTCCGCATCGACAACGAGAGCAAAGAGCCGCTCGGCAAAAAAGTCGAAGCCGAACTTTTGACGAAGATTGACCGCATTTTACCGAAAGTCGACGGAATTATCATGAGCGATTACGGTTCCGGCACGATAACTCAAAACGCTCGCAAGTTGATAACCCGTTACGCAGGCACGCAGAAAATTCCAAACATCGTTGATTCGCGCTACAATATCGCGGACTTTGAGGGCGTCGGTTTCATCAAGCAAAACGATTCCGAACTCGGCGAATTCGTCGGGCACACCTTAAACGACGTGAAAGATTTAATCGGCGCGGGCGCGAAAATTTTGGCGAAACTCAACGTCCACGGCGTCTTGATTACCCGCGGCGAAATGGGCATGACGTTGTTCGAGCGAAACGGCGCGGCGCATCACATACCCGTGAGCGACATGAGCGAAGTTTACGACGTGTCGGGCGCGGGCGACACCTGCGTTGCGGCTTTTCTTTTGGCGTTGACGGCGGGCGCACAACCTTCCGTCGCGGCGAAGATTGCCAATTACGCGGCGGGTCTTGCCGTCCGAAAAATGGGTACCAGTACCGTCAGCGCAACCGAATTGATTGCGGCACTTGAACGGGCACGGTGAAGTTTTTTTGTCGTGCGCTGAATGTTACTTTTCTTTTGCTGCGCCCAAAAGAAAAGTAACCAAAAGAAAAGGGCGTTTGACCCGGAATTTTCGCATCACGCGAAAAACTCCGGGCGGTCGCACATCCATGTGCGACCGTGTTGTCGCGTTGTTGAACG
>JAFVBP010000107.1 GCA_017479925.1 Selenomonadaceae bacterium
AAAATCCCGAACGTTGGATGGTGCCGTACCTGCCGATCGACCCGCACGACATCGGGCGCGAATACGACGGCGACGTTATCCGAATCAATTCGCAGAGCGGCAAAGGCGGCGTCGGCTACATCATGGAGCAGAATTACGGTATCGAAATGCCCAAAAAGATGCGCGAAGACTTCGGCTATCTCGTCAAAAACGTCAGCGACCACAAGCACAAGGAACTTTTGCCCGACGAAATTTATCAGATTTTCCACGACGAATATGTCAACATCGACAAGCCGTATAAGCTCATCGAATTCCACCTGCGCAAGGAACCCGGCGGCGCACGTGTCGGCAGCGTCGACATGGAAATCGACGGCGAACGCGTCACTTACTTTGCACGCGGCAACGGACGCCTCGACGCGGTTTCCAACGCTCTGCAACGCAATTTGGGTATCATTTACTCGAATTTGACGTACAACGAACACGCGCTTGAAATCGGGCAATCTGCGCGGGCAATCGCCTACATTTCAATCACGAGCTACGACGGCAGAGTTTTCTGGGGCGCGGGCATGGACACCGACATTATCATCGCGTCGATTCAGGCGTTGCTGAGCGCGATTAACCGCATGGTCAAAGCCGACGCGAAATAACGGAGGTAAATCTCATGGCGACGTTTCAAATGACTTTGGACGACGACTTGAAAGCCGACGTCGACGAACTTTTTGGAGATCTCGGTCTCGACACGGCAACGGCAGTCAAAATGTTTTTCAAGGCGTCGCTTGCCAGAAACGGAATTCCTTTCGCCGTTCAACATTACAAAATGCCCGACGATTTGGAAGAAGCTATCCGTGACGCACGATTGAATAAAAATCTTTACGGTCCTTTTGACACCGTCGAAGAAGCGATTGCGTCGATGTTGGAGGACGACTGAACATGTATCAAGTCAACTACACCAAACGAATGCGCAAAGATATTCAGCGGATGCGACGGCGCGGCAAAGACCTTTCAAAGCTGGTTGCGGTTTTAGATTTGTTGAAAACGGGCGAACCGTTGCCCGAAATTTACCGCGACCACCAACTCAAAGGTGACCTCGACGACCTGCGCGAATGCCACATTGAAATGAATTGGTTGCTCGTCTATCGGATAGACGAAGGCGAATTAACCTTGCTGGCGACAGCAACGGGCACGCAATCCGATATTTTCGGCGAATGACCGTTCACCGCGAAAAAAAAATTTCCCGTTCAAATGAGCGGGATTTTTTGTTTGCGAATGTTCGGCTCACGACAAGCGTTTGGCTTTGGCGAAGTCGGCTTTGGCACGTGCCTCGTCGCCGAGTTCCTGCCAACAGACACCGCGCTTGTGATAGGCGTCGGCATATCGCGAGTCAATCTTTATTACAACGTCGAAATCTTTAATCGCACGCTTGTATTGCTTCAACCGAATGTAAGCAATGCCGCGCTGTTGATAGCCGTCGAGAACATCGGGGCGCAAAGCAATGGCGGCAGTGTAATCTTTGACCGCAAGCTTGTACTGATTCAAGTCTTCGTAAGCAAGCCCGCGATAAAAATGCGCAATCGCATTGTCGGGTTCAAGTTTAATCGTCGCGCCGAAGTCTTCAGCCGCCCGCTCGCAATCTTCGAGATTGGCATAACACAAACCGCGCTTGAAATAAGCCTCCGCGTAAGTCGGTTTGAATTTGACGGCATCGTTGAAGTCCCGAAGCGCACTTTCGTATTGCCGCAGTTTAAAGTAAGCAATGCCGCGCTGAACATACGCCCACGCATTGTCAGGCTCAAGTTCAACGGCTGTGGTGTAATCTTGAAGCGCACGTTCGTACAGCTCCAGTTTCAGATAAGTGCTGCCGCGATTAATGTACGCAACGGCATTGTTCGGGTCAAGCTCGATGGCTTTGTCGGCGTTTTCAAGTGCCTGTTCATACCGACCGAGGAATTCGCTGTAAAGCCCGCGATTAACGTACGCTCCGACGTTTTCAGGCTCAAGTGCAATGGCGGCGTCCAAATCTTCAATCGCACGCTCGTAATCGCCGATAAAGGCGTAGCAAACGCCGCGCTCAACCAACGCTTTGACGTTTTCGGGCTCAAGATTCAAAGCCGCGTCAAAATCCTCAATCGCACGGTCGTAATTGCCAAGAAATTCGTAGCAAATGCCGCGTTCAACATACGCCCACACGTTTTCGGGTTCAAGTGCAATGGCGGCGTCAAAATCCTCAATTGCACGGTCGTAATCGCCAAGAAATTCGTAGCAAAGTCCGCGATTAACATACGCCAACACGTTTTCGGCTTCAAGATTCAAAGCTGCGTCCAAATCCTCAATCGCACGCTCGTAATCGCCGATAAGACTGTAGCAAACGCCGCGCTCAACAAAAACTCTGACGTTTTCAGGCTCAAGATTCAAAGCCGCGTCGAAATCTTCAATCGCACGGTCATACTGCTCAAGGTTTCTGTAAGCAATTCCGCGGTTGCCGTGCGCGTCAATGTCGTCGGGTTTAAGTTCGACGGCTCTGTTGTAATCCTCAATCGCACGCTCGTAATCGCCGATAAGACTGTAGCAAAAGCCGCGTTCGACCAAAGCTCTGACGTTTTCGGGCTCAAGATTCAAAACCGCGTCGAAATCTTCAATCGCACGGTCGTACTGTCCAATATATCTGTAAGCAATTCCGCGGTTGCCGTGCGCGTCAATGTCGTCGGGTTCAAGTTCGACGGCTCTGTTGTAATCCTCAATCGCACGCTCGTAATCGTCAATAAAGACGTAGCAAACGCCGCGCTCAATAAGAACTTTGACGTTTTCGGGCTCAAGATTCAAAGCCGCGTCGAAATCCTCAATCGCACGCTCGTAATTGCCGATAAATTCGTAGCAAAAGCCGCGCTCAACCAACAATTCGCAGTCTTCGGGGTTAAGCTCGACAGCTTTGTTTAAGTCGGCAAGTGCCAATTCGTACTGCTCAAGGTTTCTGTAAATCATTCCGCGATTAAAATAGGCGTTGATGTCTTCGGGGTCAAGTTTCAAAACCGCGTCGAAATCGGCAAGTGCCAATTCGTACTCATCAAGCTCCTTGTAAATAATTCCGCGGTTGCCGTGCGCACTGACGTAATCGGGCTTAAGTTCGACGGCTTTGTCCAGGTCGGCAAGTGCCGTGTCAATTTCGCCGATCATGGCGTAATTCAAGCCGCGTTTGTTGAAAGCCGCCGCGTTGTCGGGATTCAACTCAATCACTTCGCAACAAAGTTCAATCGCACGTTCGTAATCGCCGCTGTCGAAAAGTTCCGAGACCTGAGCAAGCTTCTCGTCTGCGGGCGAAATTTTGTCGTTGTCGTTCATGTCGACACCTCCGCGAAGATTTTTCAACATTGTACACGAAACAAATTCGTTGCGGTACCGTCGCAGAAAAATTTTTCGCCGATGTGTTATAATGGCACACTAAAGGAGGCGAATCACATGCCGAACAGATTTTTGCTGGTTGTGACGATCTTGACGGTGATTTTTACGGCGGGCGTCGTCTGTTTCGCGTTCAAAGACGTGCAAAACGGCGGGCAGTCAAGTTCCAATGTTCAATCGACGATTTCGCGATATTGGCGAATTGCAAAAACCAAAACGCTCGATTTCGCGGCACCGATGTTGAACACTTTCGGCGTCAACGTCAACGAAGGTCGAATTTCCGCCGAAGACAGCGAGGCAGCCAAATATCTCAAAGACGCCTCGGAAGCCGTCGGTTCGGCAATTAAATCAGTTACGCGGTGAAGGAGTGACGTGGTGTGTTGAAAATTTCCCCGACGCTCGAAGAGTTTCAAACCTTCGCGCAGAATTCAAACTTGATTGCCGTGAGCGCAGAAATTAACACCGACTTGGACACGCCCGTTTCGATTTTTTACAAACTCGTCGACGCGGGCGAAGGTTTTATTCTCGAATCCGTCGACACGACGCAACAGGCATTCGGGCGATTCAGTTTCGTCGGCGCGGAACCGTTCGTGCGACTGCAGGTCTTCAAGGACAAAATCATTTTCCGCGACGGCGACTTGATGAAATCGATTGACGGCGCACCCGTCGACGCGATTAAAACTTTCATGAGCCGCTACAAGCCTGCGAATATCGACAAAAATCTCCCGCTTGCGAACGGCGGCATGGTCGGTTACTTCAACTTTGAAATTGCCGCGACGTTCGACAGAATTCGCGGACTCGAACTCGGCGACGAAGAACTTTTGGGTCAATTCATGATTTGCCGCGTGATGATTGTCCTTGACGCGCTGAAAAATTCCGCACGGCTGATTTACTTGGCGGACGTGAAAAATCGCGACGTTAGCGAACTGTACGGCGAAATTTCGTCGCGCATGAACGAACTTGCCGAAAAAATTTCCGCGCCGCTGAAAGTCTCCGTGCCCGAAAAAATTCAGCGTGAACCGATTGACTTCATGCGAAAATACGGCGAAGCTCCGCCCGAAGTTTTGTCGGCAATCGAACGGGCGAAGGAATACATTTTCGCGGGCGACATCTTTCAGGTCGTGCCGTCGAAGCAATTCCGCGCCCGAATCACGCGACCGCCGTTTTTGCTTTACCGCAAACTTCGGCAGGTCAACCCGTCGCCGTACATGTTTTACATCAACTTCGGCTCGGTGAAATTAATCGGCGCGTCGCCCGAAATGCTCGTGAAAGTCGCGGGCAAAAAAGTTTTCACGTACCCGATTGCGGGCACCCGTCGACGCGGTCAAACTCCCGACGAAGACGCGCAACTTGCCGCCGAACTCAAAGCCGACATCAAAGAAAACGCCGAACATTCGATGCTTGTCGATTTGGCGCGCAACGACTTGGGCAGAATTTCCGTCGCGGGCACCGTCAAGGTCGACAAACTGCGCGAAGTCGAATACTTCAGTCACGTCATGCACATGGTTTCGAGCGTCAGCGGCGAACTGAAAGATTCGTTGACGCCGATTGACGTTTTGCAGGCGACGTTTCCCGCGGGTACCGTCAGCGGCGCGCCGAAACTTCGTGCGATGGAAATTATTCACGAACTGGAACCCGTGCGTCGCGAAACTTACGCGGGCACCGTCGGCTACATGGATTTTTGCGGCAACATGGACATGTGCATTACCCTGCGCACGATTCGCGTCGAAAACGATTCCGAAGCCGTGATTCAGACGGGCGC
>JAFVBP010000108.1 GCA_017479925.1 Selenomonadaceae bacterium
AGCGAATACGAACGTGCGGCTCGTGCGGCGTCCTGCGACGTGAAATTTTTCGTGACGCAGGCGGCGGACAACTTTGCCGTGAACGTCGACGCGCTTTGTGACGCGGCAAAAAATTTCGACTGCGTGATAATCGGGCGACCGAACAATCCGACGGGCAACTTGCTCGACGCGGAAAAAATTCTTCGGCTCGCGCAGGTTACGAAAGTTGTCGTCGACGAATCGTTTATCGACTTCACCGACGTCGAATCCGTGCGAAAATTGGCATCCGACCGAATTTCCGTCGTGCAGTCGTTGACGAAAATTTTCGCGATACCGGGCTTGCGATTGGGCTTCGCGGTCGTCGACGAAAAACTTGCGACACGGCTCAACCTGTCAAAAGACGTGTGGAACGTCAACTTCCTCGCGCAGAAAGCGGGCACGGCGGCATTGTCCGACGAAGATTTTTTGCATCGAACGCGGGCATGGTTGTCGACCGAAAAAAATTTCTTCGTCGAACGGCTGTCGAAATTTCGCGGGCTGAAAATCTTTCCGCCGACGGTGAATTTCGTTTTGCTGAAACTCGACACGGTTGCCGCCGCCGAAAAAGTTTTGCGCGACCTGCGACGCGAAAAAATCTTGCTCAGAAGTTGCGCGAACTTCGCGGGACTCGACGGCAGTTATCTTCGCACGGCAATTCGTTTGCGGGCGGAAAATCTCAAGCTACTCAATGCGCTCGAAAAAATTTTGGAGGTGTCACAATGATTCACGTTTGTTTCGGTATGCACGACGCCAACGTGAAATATTCCAATTTCGTCGGCACAACGATGGCTTCGATCTTTGAAAACACGTCGACCGAAGTCACGATTCACATCCTGCACGATTCAACTTTGACCGACGACAACCGCGATAAGTTTTCGTGGCTCGCGGGAAAGTACAATCAGCACGTGAAATTTTACAACGTCGACGAACTTTGTCCCGACGAAATGAAATTTCTGCGCGAAACCGTCGACGAAAAAAATCCGTTGCTCGGCGGTGTCGGCATGTTCTATCGCCTGCTCATCAGCAAAGTTTTCGACGGCGACAAAATCATTTACCTCGACGCGGACATTGTCGTCAACCTGGATATCGCGCAGTTGTGGCGGATTGACCTCGGCGACAAAGTTTTGGGCGTCATACCCGAAATTTTGAGCGAAGTCAACGGCGTCGAAGGCATGAAAAAACTTTTCCCGCTGTGTCGCGACGGGCTTGCCGCCGTGAACGATTACTTCAATTCGGGCGTTTTGCTCATAAACGTTGCTCGCCTGCGCAATGAAACGCAAACGGTGATTCGCGGCTTTGAAGTCACAATGCAAAATCCCGACCACTGCAGTTATCCCGACCAGGATCTTTTGAATTACTGTTTCGCGACCGAAAGCGTCAAGTTGCCGACGACTTTTGATTGTTTCGTGCGCAATGCCCGTTGGGACGGCGAACTTCCGCAGAAAAAAATTTATCACTATTCCGGCTCAAGTTACGGTTTGGGACTCGGCTTGGACGCGAAAGACCCGTTCAATCGGCTGTGGCTGGAATATTTCGCCAAAACGCCGTGGTTTGACGCGCAGACAATCGGGCGGCTTTTTGACGAATTTCAACGTCGACAAGACGCGCTCAAACGGCAACTGATAGATCTTTCGTCGACATTGGTGCGCAGAAAACGCGTGTTCTTCGCGCCGCAAGAAAATTTGATGGCAATTGCTGACATTTTCGCGATTCAAGGCGACGAAGAAGTCATCATTGCCGACGCGGAAGAAGCCGACGTGACGTTACTTGGCGCAATGAAACGTTTTCGCGGGCAGAAAATTTTCTTTATCATGTTGCAAGATTCGGCGGCTCTGCGAAATTTTTTGACGCGACAAGGTTTCGTGCCGAATGAAGATTTCGTCGACGGCTTTGAATTTTTCACGGAAGATCACGGCGTCAAATTCAATTCGTATCCGTTCGTCAAAGCGATATAGATGAAATTTTTCAACTTGTCGACCCGCGAAGGTTACGGGCAATTCGTGAGTTTCGCGGGTATCGGCGTCAATCTGTTGCTGTCGACCGTCAAATTGATAATCGGCTTGATGAGCGGCGCGATTTCGATTGTCGCCGACGCCTTCAACAACCTGTCGGACGCGGGCACTTCCGCCGTGATGCTCGCGGGCTTTAAAATTGCCGCAAAACCTGCCGACGCCGAACATCCTTTCGGGCACGGGCGCGCGGAATATCTTGCCGGACTTGCCGTCGCCGCAGCGATGATTGTTGTCGGCGGGCAGTTGCTGTTCACTTCAGCGAAAAAATTTTTGGAGCCGGAAATTTTGACCGTCGACACGGTGACGTTAATCGCGCTGATTTTGTCCGTCGCGGCGAAATTTTTCCTCGGCATGTTTTACCGTCACGCGGCGCGAAAAATCAATTCGTCGGCACTTTCGGCGGCGTCGCTCGACAGCTTCACCGACTGTTTGGCTACGGGCGTCGTCATAATTTCGTTGCTCGTTTGGATCAAAATCGGCGTGAACATTGACGGCGGCGCGGGAATTTTCGTGTCGATATTCATACTTCGCGGCGGATTTTCGTCGCTCAAAGAAATTTTAAATCCGCTGCTCGGCGAAAGTCCCGACCAAGAATTTCTCGACGGCATGAAAAAAATTGTCACGGACGCGCCCGAAGTTCTCGGTGTCCATGACATAATCGTTCACAGCTACGGCGCACGGCGAATTTTCGTCTCCATGCATGTGGAAATGCCCGCGTCGATGGAACTTTTGGCGGCGCATGAAGTTGTTGACCGACTCGAACGCAAACTTCATTCGCGCTACGACATTTCGGCGACCTTGCACGTTGACCCCGTTGTCACCGACGACGAAACTTTTGACGCGTTTCGGGCTTTGGCGAAAAAAATTCTGTCGGACATTGACGAACGCTTGACCTTGCACGATTTCCGCGTCGTGCCGTACAAGTCGGGCAACAAATTTATTTTCGACGTGAGTGTCCCGCCGATTTTGCAGTTGAGCGACAGGGAGATTCGCCGCGAATTTCAGCGACGGTTGCTCAAGCACAATCGCGCCGACCGTGCGATAATTCACTTCGACCACGAATATTGTTGACGTTGTGTTACTTTCTTTCGGCACCAAAGACACGCTTCGTTGACATTACGCATTTCGCATTACGCATTAAAAAAAATCCCCGACCGAAGTTGAGGATTTTTTGTTTGCGCGACTGACAAATTACCGCTTCATGTTGATGAGCGTTTCGAGCATTTCGTCGCCGACCGTCATGATTTTCGAGTTGGATTGGAAACCGCGTTGCGTGACGATCATGTCGGCGAATTCGTTCGCAAGGTCGACGTTCGACATTTCCAAAGCGGAAGGCGTAATCGAAACGCCGAGCGCGTCAACCGTGCGGATGTTCGCCTGACCGGAGTTGTTGGACTCTTGGTAAGTGCTTGTGCCGATTTTCGTCAAGCCGCTGAAGTTGACGAACTGCGCGACGGCAATTTGAGCTTCGTCCTGAATGACGCCGTTTGTGTACGTGCCCTGAATGACGCCGCTTGAATCGATTGAAATGCTCTGCAAAATGCCGTAAGCGTTGCCGTCGGTCGTCGGGTAAGCCGAAGTGTTGCCCGTGTACTGCGTCAAGCCGCTGAAACCAACGGTTACTTGTTGCGGAGTCGTCGCGCCGATACCTTGCGTCGGCGTGAACGTCAAAGTTGTCGTGCCGTTTTCGGTTTTCGGGTCGGTGGTCGTGTTCAAGGAGCCGTCGGAGTTGAAGTAAATATTTGTCACGTCCATTGACAAAGTCGTTGCGCCGTCTTCGATTGTGACCGTCGTGGGCGGAGCGGTGATATTTTCGGCGGTGTCGTCAAGTTCACCTACGGGCGACAGGTAAACGCGCCATTGATTGTTCGTGGCGTCGAGATTTCTGTCCATTAAAATCGTGACGGAGTGCGTGCCGCCTTCTGCGTCGTAAACGTTGGCAACAGTCGTGACGGGAATTGAGTAACCGACTTGGTAATAACCGCTGGTAACGCGTCTGGTTGAGCCGTCGCTTAAAGTCAACGTCGCCATTGTGTTTTTGTTGCCGTCAATGTAAATGCCCTGGTCTGCGGGAACGTCGGTCGCCGCGCCGCCTCTGGGAATGTACGAAATGCCCGTGATAATCAAATCGCTTGCGTTTAAGTTGCCGTTGTAGTCGATTGAAGTCGTTTCTTTGGCGGGCATTGTCTTGCCTGCGCGAACGTTGATGTCTTCGGTCAAGGCGTTGGTGTTGATGACGCCGTCGATGCCGTTCCAGCCTTGGACTTTCAAGCCGCTGCCGGGCAGGACGTAGTTGCCTTCCGCGTCGAATTCAAATGCGCCGTCGCGGGTGTAAATGGTTTGTCCGCCGTTGTTCAAAACGAACAGCGCGTTGCCGCTCAATGCAACGTCGGTATTTTTGCCCGTCGCCTGCGGGGAACCGTCCGCCGTCAACAGGTCGATACTTGCCACAGCGGCACCGAGACCGATTTGGCGCGGGCTGATACCGCCGCGGGTGTCCGACGGAGCCGAGGCACCGACTTGCGTTTGGCTCAAGACGTCCGCAAAAGTCGTGCGGCTGGACTTGAAGCCGACGGTGTTGATGTTTGCGATGTTGTTGCCGATGACGTCCATGCGCGTTTGGTGAATTTTTATTCCGGAAACGCCGGCGTACAGGGAACGCATCATGATAAATCACTTCTCCTTTGTTGATTCGGCGCGTCAACTTTGACTGCCGCGGGTCGGATTTATTTGACGTTCCGTGTCCAAAGAGTTTCCTTCGTGTCTGACCCGATTGCTGAAAAATTTTCGTTTACTATATCGGCGATTGTTCGCGGCGACTTAAATTAATTTCGCGGATGATTATTCAATGTCGGTTGCACGTCGGCGCGTCGCTTCGATTGAATTCAACTTGACGAGCGCGCAATCGTCAATGTTGTCCCAATTTCGCAAGCACAATGTTGACCGCCTTGTCGAGCGTCGTTAAACTTTCGTCGAGTTTCTGCGCGAAGTACGTGTGGACAATCAGCGCGAAAATCGCCACGCAAAGACCCGCCGCCGTCGCGATTAACGCTTCGCCGATACCGCCGGTTATCGCAAGCGGTTGACCCGTCTGCATGCTGAAGATGTTAAACGAATCAATCATGCCCGAAATTGTTCCGAGCAGTCCCAAAAGCGGCGCAAGCGTCACAATCGCCGACAGGTAATTTAACCGTGCGCGAAGTCTCATTGCCTCTTCGTCGTAGGCGATATTTAAGGCAAGTTCGACGTTTTCGCCCGCGACCGACGCTTTGACGCCCGCCAAAGTCACAAGCCCGACGCAGGAATTTTCGTTTCGGCAAAAGCTCAAAACTTCGCCCGCATGTTGAGTTCGCAGACGTTCACTCAGCGCGGACAAAAATTTTTCGCTGTCGCGGGTTGCGTAACCGTAAAATCGGAACCGCTCAATGCCGATTGCGGCGACGGCTACCGAACAAGCCAAAAGCAGGTACATGACGAATCCGCCCTTGGCGAAAAGTTCTGCGGCATCCAAAAAAATCTCTCCAATCAAATCGTTTTCGGCAGGATAGCATATCGAGGAGTTTTCCGCATGAAAAATTTTTTCACGCTGATGATTTTGCTGACGACGGTGCTGTTGACGGGCTGCACTTCAACCGTCGAACGCACGGAAATTTTCATGGGCACGGTCGTCACGCTCAAGGCAAACGGTTTGAACGCTCAAGCCGCCGTCGACGAAAGTTTTCACGCGATTGCCGAACTTGAACGAAACATTTCAGCCGACGTTGCCAAAATCGAAGCCGCCGACGCGTTCGTTGACGTGTCGCCCGACGTGTACAAAATTCTTGAAACCGCGCAGATTTTTTCCGAGCTGACGAACGGTGCCTTCGACGTGACGGTTGGCGCGGCGGTTGACCTTTGGGCTGTCGGCACGGACAAGCCACGCGTCCCGACGAGCGACGAACTTGCGGCGGTGAAAAATTTTGTCGGGCACGAACGTCTTCACCTGCGCGGCGGCAAAGTTCACCTCGACAGCGGCGTCAAACTCAACCTCGGCGGCATCGGCAAAGGTTACGGCGTCGACATCGTGCGGAAAATTTTCGCGTCGCACAACATCACGGACGGCTTGATTGACTTCGGCACGAGTACGATTTTTGCGGTCGGTCGCAAGAAAATCGGCATCAAAAATCCGCGTGAAGTTGACAAACTTTCTGCCGTCGTCGAGATTGAAAATTCCGCGTTGTCGACTTCGGGCGACGGTGAAAAATTTTTCGTCGCGAACGGTCGGCGGTACAGTCACATCATTGACCCGAAAACCTGTGCGCCCGTCGAAGGCGAAAATTTTTCCGTGACGGTTGTCGTCGACGGCAGTCACGAACTTTGCGCAACCGTCGCGGACATTTTGAGCACGGCGGCTGTCGTCAATCGCAAGCGCGTCGAAGAAATTCTGTCGCAACAAAAAATCCCCGGTCGCGTTCTTTGACAGGGGATTTTTGATAACGTCGCGGCTCACATTGCCTTGACGAACGGATACGAATCAAGCGGCACGCCGTTTGCCTCCGACAGAAATTCCATTCCGTTGAGGAAATCTTTGCCGTAAACGAAACCGGCGTCCGTAAAAATTTTGAACGGGAAGTTCGGCAACATCACGAAGAAAA
>JAFVBP010000109.1 GCA_017479925.1 Selenomonadaceae bacterium
CAATCGTCGCCATGATGAACGATAAAATTTTCCTGATTGCCGGCACGCAAGACGGGCGCGAATTGGCTCAAATTCTGCTTGAACACGGCTTCGACGTGACGGCTTCGGTCGTGAGCGATTACGGGCGAAAACTTTTACAGACGTGCGCGGGTCTCAAAATTAACGACAAACCGCTCGACGCCGACGAACTTGAAAAAATTCTTCGCGAAGGCAATTTCGACGCCGTGGTCGACGCAAGTCACCCGTACGCGCAAAACGTTTCTGCAAACGCGATTCGTGCCGCGCAAGCCGCGAATATTTTTTATGTCCGCTACGAACGCGCTCAAGTCGAAGTCACGGGCGAAAACGTTTTCCGCGTCGACGGTTACGAAGCTGCCGCCGTCAAAGCGTCCGAACTCGGCAAAAATATTTTCGTCACGACGGGCAGTCGCAACTTGAAAACTTTCGTCACGTCGCCCGCGTTGAAGGATTGCAATTTGACCGTGCGTGTGTTGCCGACGGCTGAAGTTTTGGCGCAGTGTGAAGCGTTGGGTTTGTCGCCGAAACAAATTGTCGCGATTCAAGGCGCGTTTTCAACTCAGCTCAACGTCGAACTTTTCCGTCACGCAAAAGCGGAAGTTCTCGTCACGAAAAACAGCGGGCAAGTCGGCGGCGCGGACACGAAACTTGCGGCGGCGGCGATTTTGAACTTGCCCGTCGTGCTGATTGACCGCCCGAAAATCGATTACCCGAACTTGGCGGCGACGTTCGACGAAGTGTGTTCGTTACTTTTCTTTGGCAGCAAAGAAAAGTAACCAAAAGAAACTGCGCTTGCGAACTCCGCATCACGCGTCGTACGCAAGCGGGCGGCCGTCATCCATGACGGCCTTAAGTTACGCGACGTGTTGGAGGAATTGTCGTGAGAACTTGCACCGTGCAAACCGTTTTGAGTGCCGTGTTCAAATTCGCGCCGAAAAATTTCGCCGAAGACTGGGACAACGTCGGCTTGCTCGTCGGCGACAGAAATGTCGCAGTCACAAAAATTTTCGTGTGCCTTGACGTGCTCGACGCAAACATTTCGCAGGCGATTGAACTCGGCGCACAGCTGATTGTCGCGCATCACCCGCTGATTTTCCGTGCGGTGAAAAATGTCCGACTCGATCGTCCGCTCGGCAACCACATTGCGCGGCTGGTCAAAAACGACATTTCGGTCATTGCGGCGCACACGAACCTTGACAAAACTTCGGGCGGCGTCAACGACGTTTTGGCGGCTCGGCTTGGACTTGTCGACGTGAAAATTCCCGACGACGAAGAAATTTCTTTCGTGCGACTCGGCAAATTACCGACGCCGATGTCTGCCGCGGATTTCGCCCGTCACGTGAAAAAATCGCTCAACGCGGACAACGTTCGGCTTGTCGACGCGGGCGATTTTATGATTGAACGCGTCGGACTTTGCGGCGGTGCGGGCGCGGAATTTATTTTGAACGCACAATTTCACGGCGCACAGGCTTTCGTCACGGGCGACGTCAAATATCACGAAGCTCAAGCCGCCGTCGAAAATAAAATTCACGTCGTTGACGCGGGACATTTCGCGACGGAGTTTCCGATTGTTCACGTGCTTGCCGAATATCTGCGCGACGAATTGAAAAATTTTCCCGTCGAAGTCGTCGAAGACACGCGGTCGAAAGATTTTTTCGCGACTGTTTGAAATTGATTCTTGACTTGAAGCCGACTTGAACTGTTAAACTTGCGACGGCAAATCTTTCGTTGGAGGTATTGCTTATGACAATCGGCGAAGTCAGTGAAAAATTTCAGATGACGGCGGACACGCTCAGGTACTACGAACGAATCGGCTTGATTCCGCCCGTCCCGCGCAAGAATAACGGCATCCGCGATTTCGACGAACAGGCTTGCAAGTGGGTCAGTTTCGTCAAGTGCATGCGTGCTGCCGGCGTGCAAATTGAGCCGCTGATTGAATACGTGTCGCTCCTGCAAAAAGGCACGGGCATCGAACGGCGCAAACAAATTTTGATCGAACAGCGGGCGCGGCTCCAACAGCAGGTCGAAACTTTGCGCACGACGATTGAGCGGCTCGACTACAAAATCAACCACTACGAAGAAATATTCAAGTAACCGTGAAATTTTTCGTCAACCTCGCATGAAGCGCGGGGCTGTTTTTTTTTTGCCCGAATGTGTAAAATGTCCGCGGAGGTGGCAACTTACATGGACTTCGACAAAATTTTTTCGGACTTCGACGCGGCGCGGGAAGTTCACGACATCGAGACAATCAGCAACACAATTAAGCGTGTAATCGAACATTGCACGGCTTTGGCGCAATCGGGCAGAGCGAACGAAATTCCGCCCGTCGCGAACGAAATTGCCGCGCACGTCAACATAATGATTTACTTCGTGATGAAACTTTTGAGCGACGGCGACGCGTCCAAGGCGAAACGTTATTTCGGCGAACCGAATACCGTCGAACTCGGCTTCGACGACGGATTTTTTTTCCTGTACTATCTGATTGCGCGAATGTTTTATATCGGAGGCGACTTCACTCGCGCCGAAAAATTTTTCACGCGCTACGAAGAAATTCGCACAAAAAAATTCGCCGACGTCGACGAGTTGAGCTTGTTTTATCGTGCGAACTGTTTGGCGTTGACGGGCAATTTTCACGCGGCGACGGAAATTTACGAACAAATTTTGCTGATTCGTGCGAATTTTACCGAAGTCAAACGCAACCTTGAACTTGTGCGGCGGTCAACCGTCGACGGGCTGATTCGCGAATTGTCAAGCCTGTGGTACTTCCCGAATTGGCGCGACGTGCCGATTTTTATCAATGCCCGCGACCGACTCGGCGTCATGAAGCGCATGATTGATTGGTTGCTCGACGCGGGTTATCGCAAGCTGATAATCCTGGACAACCGTTCGACGTATCCGCCGTTGCTGAAATATTATGCCGCGCTCGACCGTGATTCGCGGGTCAAAGTCATCCGCCTGGAAAAAAATTTCGGCTACAAGGCACTGTGGCTGTCGGGCGTGCTGGAGCGGCTGAAAATCGCGACGCCGTACGTTTATACCGACCCGGATTTGTTGCCCGTCGAAGATTGTCCTAAAGATTTCGTTCGCCGTTTCATGGAGATTCTTGACGCCAATCATGAATTGCGCAAAGTCGGCTTCGGGCTTGTTTGGGACGACATTACGTTTTTCGGCAAGGAACGCGCTCAACGCACGCAACGAAATTTTTACGAAGGCACGCAAATCGGCGACGAAATGTATTTCGCGGCGATTGACACGACTTTTGCGCTGTACTCGAACGTTCGACATTACACCGTACGATTTTCCGTGCGCACGACGGGCGATTTTCAGGCGTATCATCTGCCGTGGTATTTTGATTACGACAACTTGCCGCCCGACGAAAAATATTACGTCGAACACGCGGAAAACAGTTCGTCCGTCACCGCGCAATTCAAGCAACGTTGACGACCGCGTCACTTTTAAAAAGTGCACAAACAATTGGAGCTACCCGCGACGTTACCAAAGTTCAAACGTTGACGACCGCTCTTGACCGTCGCAAAAAATTTTCGGAGGTTACAACTTGGATTCGATAAAAATTCGCGGAGCACGCGGCCGCTTCAAAAGCGGCAGAACAATTGGAGCTACCCGCGACGTTACCAAAGTTCAAACGTTGACGACCGCTCTTGACCGTCGCAAAAAATTTTCGGAGGTTACAACTTGGATTCGATAAAAATTCGCGGAGCACGCG
>JAFVBP010000110.1 GCA_017479925.1 Selenomonadaceae bacterium
ACACGGTCACCGATTACGCTTCCGACAAAATTTCGTTGGGCGCGGCGATTGAAAATTTCGGCTCCGTCGGCAACGATTTCGTGTTCGATTTCGGCGACGGTTCGTTGACGCTTCAAGATGCGGCGTCGAAGAAAATTTCCGTCGTCGGCTCGACCAACGTTTTCACGGGCGACGGAATTTTTAACGCGGCGGGCACTTCCGTCACCTTGAGCACGTCGACAGAAAATTTCACGGCGGATTCAAAAATCGTCACGATTGACGCGGGCTTGACTTCAAACGCGACGATTTCGGGCAATTCCAAAGCAAACAAAGTTTCACTCGGCGACGATAACGTTTACGTTTGGACGGGCGGCAACGACACCTTGACGAATTTCGCGGCGGACGACTTAATCAGCGTGACGGGCGCAATTTCGGACGCTTCGATTTCAAGCGGCAACACGATTGTCAAAGTCGGCTCGAATAAAATCACGGTCAAAGATTCGTCGCAGGTCACCTTCACGGACGACGGCGGCACGAAAATTTTCGACGGCGGAATTTTCTTCGACGCGGACAAAACTTCGGCGACACTTGCAACGTCAACCAAAAATTTCGACGCGACGGACACGGACATTATTTCAATCACGGGCAACGCGAAGGCAAACAAACTCACCTCGAACGTGACGGGCGCGACGTTGACGGGCGGCAAGGGCAACGACACTTTCGTCACGGCGGGCGGCGACGATTTCATCAGCGATTACGGCACGGGCAGCGACAAAATTTCGCTGAATTCGTCGCTCGAAGATTTTTCCGTCGCGGGCAACGACGTTTCACTCAACTTAGTCAACGGTTCCGTCACGATTGCAAACGGCGCGGGCAAAAAAATTTCGCTCGTGTCGGGCGGCAAAACGACGGCGAATATTTTCACGGCGGACGGTTTGTCAAACGCGGCGGGCACTTCCGTCACGTTGAGCGCGTCGACCGAAAATTTCACGGCGACTTCAAAAATCGTCACGATTGACGCGGGCTTGACTTCAAACGCGACGATTTCGGGCAATTCCAAAGCCAACAAAGTTTCACTCGGCGACGATAACGTTTACGTTTGGACGGGCGGCAACGACACTTTGACGAATTTCGCGGCGGACGATTTAATCAGCGTGACGGGCGCAATTTCGGACGGCTCCGTCAAAAGCGGCAACAGTTACGTCAAAGTCGGCTCGAACAGAATCACGGTCAAAGATTCGTCGCAAGTCACCTTCGCCGACACGAACGGCACGCGGATTTTCGACGGCGGCATTTTCTTCGACGCGGACGAGACTTCGGCAACACTCGGTTCGGCGGTGAAAGATTTCGACGCGTCGGATACCGAAGTCACGTCAATCACGGGCAACGCGAAGGCGAACAAACTTTACGCGGGCGACATTTCGACGACTTTGACGGGCGGCAAGGGCAACGATTCGCTTTGGGGCGGCGACGGCTCCGACACGTTCACTTACTCGAAAGGCGACGGCAAAGATGTCATCTTTAATTTCGGCGCGAACGATCTGCTCGAAATTGTCGGGCTTGACGGCACGGTCACGGGCAAATTCAATTCTGCGGGCGACGAACTCACAATCAAAGTCGGCGGCACCAACGTTGCCGTGCTGAAAAATTTCGGCGCGACGACGACATTTAACGTTACCGCGAACGGCAGTGCGTACACAATAACCAAATGACAATCGCCACGGGTTACACCAATTGTTCCGCCACTTTTAAAGTGGCCGTTACCGCGAACGGCAGTGCGTACACGATAAGCAGGTGACAATCGCCACGGAAAATTCTTCAAACGGTCGGGAACGTCTCGGTCGTTTTTTTGTTGAAGCGACAGTTGCGGAGCACACTAATCGGGTCAAGCGTCACGCTTGCCGCCACTTTTAAAGTGGCCACGCGGGCACGAAAAAACGAGCCGTCGATTGACAGCCCGTTTTCGCAAAATCGCCTGCAACAATCACGTCGCCTCGCAAAAATATTTCATGCCGGTTTTTTTCCACTCGCGCTTCGTGTACATGATTCGGTAATCGGTGACGCCCGTCATTTGCGCAAGTTCGCCGATAAATTGTTCGCATTCGTCGCGGGTTTTGGCGTGAATCATCGTATAAAGATTATAATTCCAATTCGGTGCGGGCGTGCGGTCGTAGCAGTGCGAAACCGCCGCGTGTGCGCTCATAATCTGCGCGACGGAGTCCAAATTTTCGGGCGACACGTGCCAGGCGCAAAGAGCGTTGGCGTTGAAACCGACTTCGCGATGTCGGAGAACTGCGCCCATTTTGCGGATTTTTTTTTCGTCGATCAACTCCTTGACGCGTTGCAAAAAAGTTTCTTCGCTGATGCCGACTTGCTCTGCCAAAACTTTGTACGGCTCGGCGCACAGCGGGAAATCTTCCTGCAACGCTTTGATGATTAGCTTGTCTTGCTCGCTCAAAATGTCCAAAGCCGACACCTCGCGCTATTGAAGTTTGAACTGCACGTTGATTTTGTACTTCTTGTTCGCCTTGAGCTTAAGCATGTCTTCGACGCCGTCAAGCGACCGAATTTCCGACAGAATCTTTTTTTCGCAATCGGCGTTCGGCGTCAACAGCGTGAACCACAGGTTGTAAAGCCCTTCGCGTTCGTAATTGTGCGTTGCGCCGGGGTAACGGTTGACGGCTTCGGCGACCGCGTGAAGTTCGTTCGGCTTGACTTTGAGCGCGACCAGCGTTCCCTGATAACCGAGTTGATTCGAGTCAAAAAACGTGCCGATTCGTCGCAGGAAACCCGCCGCTTTGAGTTCGCGCAGTCGGGCAAGCACCGTGTCTTCGTCCGTGCCGAGGCGACTTGCCAGCTGTGCGAACGGGTGAGAGCAAATCGGTATGTCGCCCTGCAACAAATTCAACAGGGCTTTGTCGAAAGTTGAAAGCCTCGTCATCACAAACTCTCCTTACGTGTCCGCTCATAACACGAAAAATTTTGCACAACGCTTGACGTGTGATCTACTTTCTTTGACCGAGCAAAGAAAGTAGCAAAGAAACTCGCGCCCGCTACGATACATCCTATATCGTGCGACGGGCGATTGTGGCCGTCATCCATGACGGCCTTTGTAACGTTGCGGTTGCGGTCATTGTATCAAAGAGTTTATCACAACGTCAAGCAATTCTGAACGACCTTCATTTTTCGCCGACGAGTACGGCAAGATCGATTCGGCGTCAAGTGCGAAAGCTTTTTGTATCGCGTCGAGATGTTTTTGTCGAACGGTCTTGCCGATTTTGTCCGACTTGGTTGCCACGACCAAAACGGGCAATTTTTTTTCGACCAAATTGGCGAACGACTGCAAATCCGACTCAAGCGGCGGGTGGCGCATGTCTACCAGCTGACAAACAAATTTGATGTCGCGCCCGCTCGACAAATATTCGTCGACGAACTTAGCCCAAAGTTTGCGATTCGTCTTTGAAGTTTTGGCGTAACCGTAGCCGGGCAAATCGACGAAAAAAATTTCGCGGCGATTGTCGGCAACCTTCAACTCCACGCGGAAAAAATTTATCGTCTGCGTTTTGCCGGGCGTGCCCGACGTTCGCGCCAAAGATTTTCGACGCGTCAACGAATTAATCAGCGACGACTTGCCGACGTTCGACCTGCCGACGAAAACAATTTCGGGCAAAGTTTCTTCGGGACAAGTCTTTTTGCTCACCGCCGACGTGACGTATTCGCTTTTGACAACGGTAATTTCGTCAGCCAAATTGATCGCCTCCAAAAAAAGCCGCTTTAAAAGCGGCGGAACAATTTTCGCGCCGAAGCTCCTCCGCAATTCAAACGTTGTCGCCGCGCCTTAACTTTACGAAAAAATCCGCAACGATTAAACACCGTCGCGGAAGACATTTCAAATTCCAAATTCCAAATTCCTAATTGATTTGTTCGCCGTTTGAAGCGATGACTTTTTTGTACCAGTAGAACGAATCCTTGCGACTGCGTGAAAAATCGCCCGTGCCGTCGTCGTGACGATTGACGTAAACGAAGCCGTAGCGTTTGGCGTATTGCCCCGTGCCCGCGCTGACGCAATCGATACAGCCCCACGTCGTGTAGCCGATAAGCGGAACGCCGTCGTCGACAGCCGCGCCCATAGCCCGAATGTGTTCGCGGAAGTAATCAATTCGATAGTCGTCGTGAATTGAGCCGTCGGATTCAACTTTGTCGAACGCGCCGAAACCGTTTTCGACAACCATAATCGGCGTGTCGGGGTAACGCGACGCAAGTTTGTTGAGCGTCCAGCGCAAACCGTCCGGGTCAATCTGCCAGCCCCAATCGCTCGCCTTGAGATACGGATTTTTCGCGCCGCCAATCATGCTGTCGTTGATTCGTTCGGCGTTCGGGTCGGCAGTGACGCAATTCGACATGTAGTAGCTGAACGTGTAAAAGTCCACGGTGCCTTCGCGCAGAATTTTTTTATCGGCGTCGTTGTCCATGAAGGCGGTATCGATGCCCATGTCGCGGTAAAGTTTTTTCGCGAAATACGGATAATCGCCGCGAACTTGCACGTCGCCGCACAGGTCGTTGAACAGCGAATCAAGCCGTTGAGTTTCAAGCATGTCTTTGGGATTGGGCGTCAACGGGTACTTGGTGACGTGACAGATCATGTTGCCGATTTTGAAATTCGGGTTGATTTTGTGCCCCGCGATAACCGCCTTCGCCGACGCGACGAATTGATTGTGCAGAGCCTCGATACGCTGTTGAGGCACGTCCGTAAGCTCGTTGAACTTGCACGGCGCGGTTCGATTCAAGTCCACGTCTTGAATGACGCCGACGCTGTACAGGTTGCCGACGATTGGCGACATGAGCGTCATGTTGATTTCGTTGAACGTGAGCCAGTAGGTGACTTTGTCCTTGAAGCGTTCAAAACAGGTCGTCGCGTACTTGACGAACAAGTCAATCATTTGGCGACTGTAGTAGCCGCGATATTTTTTGACCAGCTCGAAGGGCAATTCGTAATGATTGAGCGTGATGAGCGGTTCAATGCCGTGTTTGCGGCACTCGTCGATAACGTCTTCGTAGAACTTCAAGCCCGCCTCGTTCGGTTGAGCGTCGTCGCCGTTCGGGAAAATTCGCGCCCAGCTGATTGAAAATCGGAAACATTTGAAGCCCATTTCAGCCAAAAGCGCGATGTCGTCCTTGTAGCGGTGATAGAAGTCAATCGCGGTGTGCGACGGATAAAACACGCCGTCTTCAATCGTAGGGCAGAACGTGCGCGGAGTTTTCACGTCGCCGCCGAGCAGCATGTCGGGCACGCTGAGACCTTTGCCGCCGTCAAGGTAGCCGCCTTCGTACTGGTTGGCAGCAAGCGCGCCGCCCCACAAGAAATTTTTCGGAAATGACATTGCGATACCTCCTCGGAAAGTGTTCGTGTGACGTTTACTGTACCAAAAATTTCCGCGCTGTCAACAAAAAAGCGTTAAGGGACACGGGACAAGTTCATTTCGCATTACGCATTAAAAAAAGCCCCGACGTTGTGGTTGTTACGGCGTCGACATTACGCATTAAGCATTTCGCATTACGCATTAAAAAAGCCCCGACGCTTGGTCGAGGCAATTAGCTTACGTGATTGAGCGTTCACAAGATTAACGCCGTGCGTAAAACTTCGTCCATGTTCTCGACGGGCACGAATTCAAGCTTTTTGCGCACGCTTTCGGGAATGTCTTCGATGTCGGGCGCGTTTTCTTTCGGCAAGATAATCGTGTGCATGCCTTCGCGATAGGCGGCAAGAACTTTTTCTTTGAGACCGCCAATCGGCAGGACGTTGCCGCGCAAGGTAATTTCGCCCGTCATTGCCACGTCGGAGCGAACTTTTTTCTTCGTCAACGCGGAAATCATAGCCGTCGCCATTGTGATACCGGCACTGGGACCGTCTTTGGGCACCGCACCTTCGGGAACGTGAACGTGAATGTCGTTTTTCTCGTAAAAGTCGTCGTCGAGTTTCATGAGGTCACTGCGGCTGCGAATGTAAGTCAAACCTGCCTGCGCGCTCTCCTGCATAACGTCGCCGAGATGTCCCGTGAGCAAAAGTTTGCCGTTGCCTTTGAGCACAATCGCTTCCGTCGGTAAAATGTCGCCGCCGACTTCAGTCCACGCCATGCCCGTCGAAACGCCGATCTGCGGTTGCTTTTCGGCACGAGTCTGCAAAAATTTCGGTCGCCCGATGAAGTTGCGCAGATTTTTTTTCGTGATGTAAATCGGAACTTGTTCGCCTTCGACGATTTTTCGCGCCGCCTTGCGACAGGCACGCCCGATAATTCGTTCAAGTTCACGCACGCCCGATTCACGCGTGTATTCGGAAATAATCTCCTGCAGGACGCCTTTGGTAAAGACCAGGTCGCCGCGCTTGAGACCGTTTTCTTCTTTCTGCCGTTGAGTGAGGTAACGTCGCGCAATCTCGAACTTTTCGTTTTCGGTGTAACTCGACAGCGTGATAATCTCCATGCGGTCGCGCAGCGGCTTCGGCACGGTGTTCAAGCTGTTCGCGGTGACAATCCACAAAACTTTCGACAGGTCAAACGGCGTGTCGATATAGTGGTCGTCGAACGAATTGTTCTGCGCGGGGTCAAGCACTTCCAGCAACGCCGCCGACGGATCGCCCGCGTAACCGTCTTTGCCGAGTTTGTCAATTTCGTCAAGCAGGAAGACGGGATTGTTCGCGCCGGCTTTTTTGATGCCCTGAATGATTCTGCCGGGCATTGCGCCGACGTAAGTGCGACGGTGACCGCGAATTTCGGCTTCGTCGCGAATGCCGCCCAAACTTGCACGAATGAATTTTCGACGCATGGCACGGGCAACAGACGACGCCAACGAAGTTTTACCGACGCCCGGCGGTCCCACGAGACACAAAATCGGCGCGGGCTTGTCTTTTGTCAACGC
>JAFVBP010000111.1 GCA_017479925.1 Selenomonadaceae bacterium
AAAGCGACCGGCTTCGTCGAATAAATTTTGAATGAGGCAACAACGCTTGAACGGCGGCAATGTCGCGGATAACTTCAATTGTTCCGTCGCTTTTAAAGCGACCGTGGCGATAACGTTGCTGTTAATTAAATTACAGGAGGTGTTTTTGTGGTTATCAAAAAAATTCTCGGCGCGATACTTTTGTTGACGGTGCTCGCCTTGCCGCAAACCGTCTTCGCTGAAAAAACCGACTGGACGGACAGGAATTTTTACTTCCGAAACATCCGCACGGTCATCGTTTTTGACGCGACGGTTTCGCCCGGCGTGGACGTCGGCGGAAGTATTGCCGTCCTGAACATTCAAGACCGCTTTCGTCAAGACTCGCGCAAGTTGCCCTGTCGAATCATCACCGAGGCGCAAGCTCGTCAAATTATCGGCGGGCAAATTCGCATGAATCTTGACGCGCTGTCGCTGTCGAATCCGATGCAGGCGCGGCAAATCGTCATGCAAAACGCGTACAACCTTGGTGCCGACGCGTGGATTGTCGCGAACGTCGACGCGTGGGGCAATCAAACTTACGTCGAACCCGAACGCACGGTTTGGGAAAATCGCCGTCAAACGCGAACTTACTACGACCAATGGGGTCGCCGTCACGAAGAAAGTTACATGACTCAAGTGCCCGTCACTTATCCGCCGCGACGTGTGGACATTTCGACCGTGCAGGTGACGATGCAGGCGTACGACGCTCGTACGGGTGCGCTGATTTTTGCCCGCAAGGACGTGCGTGACCGCGAAGATTATTCCGCGCAATCGGGCATGTTCGGCAGAATAAGCAATTCGTTTTACGAAGATCTCGCGAAGAAAATTCGCTGACAACAAGGAGGACTTCCGATGAAAAAATTTTTTGCCACGCTGACGAAATTTCTTGTCGCGGTATTGGCAACCTGCGCGATTTTGATGCCGACCGAAACCGCCGCCGCTGAAGACGAAGGCATGGCAGCTTTCCGCGAAATTTTGGAAAAAGACTCTGACCCGTCCGACAGAATCTTTCGGCAGGACACGTTCATTTTGGCGATGCCGTTCATTGGCGAACTGGACTTTCTCGGCATTGTCGACAAAGGCAACGTTTTCAAAGCCAAAGGCGACTTCAGCTATTGGATTTACAACGACGACGGCTCCACCAGCGAAAAAATCGTGCCGTTTTATCTCGTGCAGGACAAGAGCAACTTGACGCTTTACTTCAAGCGCGAAAAGCAGTGGGAAAAAATCGTTGCCCCGACGCTTGCAAACACCATTGCCGACACTATCGCGACGCCGACCGGTGACGAAATCCAAAAGATGCTCGACGACACCAAAGGCGTGACGATTTTGCAGGAAGACGAAAATCGCCGCACGATTCTGATTGAAATTGACGGCAACAAAATCGCCGACGACTTCAAAGCACTTGCCGACGCGAACGACGACCCCGCCAACGCCGAAATTACCGACAACGCGTCGCGCTACATTGACACGGCACTGCGCAACGGCGACATGTGGTACATGTGGACGGTTGACAAACGCGATTGGCACACCGTCGTTTTGCAGTACAATTTTTCCAGCTTCCTGCAGGGCATTGCCCGTGCCGCGTTGCAAGACCCGAAACAAATTTGGCCGGACGAAGTGAAACAGTTGCTCGAACGCGTTGCTTTTTACAGCGAACTGCGCTCCTACACGATGTATCCCGCCGATCCCGCCGCGAAGAAAAATTTCGAGTTGCCCAAAGACGTGCTCAAAGCCAAAGACTTTTCGTTGACCGAAAAGAAATAATTCGCACGTGAAATTTCTGCACTGAGGAGGTCGTCTCATGACAAAAATTTTTCGACTGATTGTCGCGTTGCTTGTTTTGAGCGCGGCACTGTTGCCGACGCGAACATTCGCCGCCGAAGAAACCGAAGGCATCAAATTTTTCCGCGAGGCCTTGACGAACGATTCGGACGCGTTGGACAGATTGTTTCATCAAGATTTTTACTTCGCGTCGCCGTTCGTGCAGGGCGAACTGGAACTTTTGGGCATGGTTGACGGCGATGTCTTCAAGTCCGCGGGCGAGCTGTCGATTTGGCAGTACAAAAACGACGGTACGTCAATGTCCAGAGCGATTCCGTTTCACATGGAACAGCGCGGCAACGACATGCTGATTTACTTCAGCTCCGACGAAAAGCAAAAGACTTGGCAAAAATTCACCGCGCCGAGTCTTGCCGCCGCCGTTATGGATTTCATTGCGACGCCGACGCCCGACGAAGTTGAACAGATTATCGCCGAAACGAAGGAAGTCACCATACTCGAAGACAACGAGTATCGTTGCACGATGTTGGTTCGTCCCGACGGCGACAAACTTGCCGACAGTCTGCGCAAAAAATCCGACGAATTGCCCGCCGACAAAGGCACCGCCAACGATGGTCAAATGCAATCCGTTGCCGTCGATTATCTCGACCGGGCACTTCGTCAAGCGGATATTTGGTACATGTGGACGATTGATAAGCGCGATTGGCACACCGTTGCAATGCAGTACAATCTTTCGGGCGTGATTCAGGAACTTGCCCGCGCCGCGCTTGACGACCCGAATCAACATTGGCCGGACGAGGTCAGCCAACTGCTCGAAACCATTGCGTTCTACAGCGAAATTCGCTCGTACACGATTTATCCGAACATTCCCGACGCGAAGAAACGCTTCGTGATTCCGAAAGACGTTGTCAAAAAGGCAAAAGCCGTTGACGACATTGTTGGCACCGCCGCTAAGTAAACTTCCGCACGCAATCAAAAAGTCGGGGACTTTTGCGGTCTCCGACTTTTTTGCACCGTTATTTGAAAGGTTGTGACGATATGGATCTGCTTGAAATTATGCGTTCGCGCAGGAGTGTGCGCCGCTACACCGACGAAAAAATTTCCGACGACGACTTGAAATCGATTTTGAGCGCGGCACTGCTTGCGCCAAGCGGTCACTCGAAATATCCGTGCGAATTTATCGTCGTGAAAAATCGCGAATTGCTCGAAAAGATGTCGCACTGTCGCAAGTCGAACATTGCCAAAATGTTGGCGGGCGCGGCGGCGGCGATTGTCGTCGTTGCCGACAAAGACAAATCCGACACCTTTGTCGAAGATTCGTGCGTCGCGTTGATGAACATGGAACTTTTGGCAACGTCGCTGGGTATCGGCAACTGTTGGATTCAGGTTCGCGGTCGTGAGGCGGAAGACGATTCGCCCGCCGAAGAATTTTTGCGCGGAATTGTCGGCTTCGGCGAAAATTTTGCGTGTCAGGCGATTTTGTCGTTGGGCTATCCTGCGCGGGAGCCGAAAGCACGTGAACTTGACAAGCTCAACTTCGACAAGGTTTCTTACCGCGATTGACGGTTGCGGCGGCGCTTTTTTTGTCGTTGCGCACGACAGGCGTTTTAGATCTACTTTTCTTTTGCTTGCCCAAAAGAAAAGTAGCAAAAGAAAAAGGCACCTCGCGGGGCGGCTACTCACTCGTCGCCGAAATGTTGTCGGTACCACATATCGCTCGTGTTCGCGGCGATACATCCATGTCGGCCGGAATTACCGTTGCGATTGCGTTCGATTTATTGATTGACGCCCGCAAGTTCAGCTTCGGCTTCGTCGGATGCGGCAACGACCTCGTTGAGCGCTTCGACAAGCTTGTCGGGATCAATGCCGTGCACCGTCGCGCCTTCCTCGATATTTTCAAAACGCGCCGCGTGACAGCCGAAACAGCCCATGCCCGCGTACATGAAGACCATCGCCGTGTCGGGGTAGCGTTGAACGACTTCGACAATATTCATGTCTTTGGTGATTTTCATCGTGAATTCCTCCTTTGAATTGCCGCCGATTATATCACCCGACAGGTGGCTGTCAATGAATTTACGCTGAAATATTTTTTCGCAACGGTTAAAGGAAATTTCCCGCACAGCGCGAATAGACTTTGCAAACGATTTGGGAGCGGTTGCCGATTGAATTTTGGTCATGTAAGTGTTATGCTTGGCGAAGTTTTGGACGCGCTCGACGTTAAGCCGCACGGAAGTTATCTCGATTGCACGTTGGGCGGCGGCGGACATGCGCGGGCGATTGCTCAACAGCTCGCTGACGACGGCTTGATTGTCGGCATTGACCGCGACGACGAAGCAATTCGCGCTGCCGAAGAAAATTTGTCGGACGTTGCCTGCACCGTCAAAATCGCACGCGGCAATTTCAGCGAACTCGACAAAATTCTCGACGGGCTGAACGTCGGCGAACTCGACGGCATACTTTTCGACTTGGGCGTTTCGTCGCATCAAATTGACACGGCGTCACGCGGATTTTCCTACATGAAAGATTCGCCGCTCGATATGCGCATGGACAGGCGACAAAGCTTGACTGCCTTTGACGTTGTGAACACTTACGACGAGGCGCGTTTGGCTAAGATCTTTCACGACTACGGCGAAGAACGTTTCGCCAAACGAGTCGCCGCCGCAATTTGTCGGGCGCGAAAAATTTTGCCGATTGACACGACGGCTCAACTTGTCCGAATCGTTGAGCAAACCGTCCCGCGAACGAAAAACGGCGGTCATCCCGCGAAAAGAATTTTTCAAGCCGTGCGAATCGAAGTCAACGGCGAACTGGAAATTTTGTCGGGCGCGCTTAAGTCGGCGATTGGTCGGCTCAAAGTCGGCGGACGATTGGCGGTAATAACCTTCCATTCGCTCGAAGACCGAATCGTCAAAGACACGTTCAAGCACGCGGCTCAAGCTTGCATCTGCCCGAAAAATTTTCCCGTGTGTGTATGCAACCACAAGCCCGAAGTCAAAATTCTCGGCAAGGCGAAAATCCCGACGGTCGCCGAAATTGAAAGCAACAGTCGGGCGAAATCCGCGAAACTGCGCGTCGTCGAAAAACTTGGCGGCGCGAGTCGATAAATCAACGCGATTACAAAGGGGGAATACTGTGACGGTAAAACGCAAAATAAAATCATACGAAAATCAGCCGCAACGTGAGACTTCGCCGAACGAAGCATCGTTAAAGTTGATTCAAGGTCGGCCGCGCTTGAATCACCTCTTGCGGTCGCGTTGCCGCGTGTTTTTTATCGTGTTCGCGATATTGGCAATGGCGGTTGTCGTTCGCAGCGGAATCAGCGCAAGTCGCGGTTATGCTTTGGTGGCGACGAACAATCAGGCGCAACAGCTCGAACTTGAAAACGAACGTTTGCGCGTGGAAATTGCCAAACTCAAATCACCCGAACGCATCAAGCGAATCGCCGAAGACGAACTTGGCATGGTCGTGCCGCGCAAGATGTATTTTTCGCACGAACGTTAATCACTCGACAAAAAAACTCCTTCACACCCGAAAGCGTGAGGGAGTTTTTTAATGCGTAATTCGTAATGCGTAATGCATAATTAATCGCGTAGTCATTACGCATTACGCATTGCGCATTGCTAATTGCAGTTCAGCGGCGGCGAGTTTTGTACGGCACCAGTTCTTCAAGCGGAACGAGTTTCGTGTTGCCCTGCATGTCTGCCAAAATGATTTTTTCGACGTTGAACTCAAGCAGGAACTTATGACTGCGTTCGTCGGGAACATACATGCCGTCAATATCCGCGACGATCGAAATGGCGTCGAATTCGCGTTTGCCTTCGGAAATCGCCTTCGCCATAACGACGACTTCGGCGGGCAACTTGAATTCGGGAATGACGCTGTCAATCGAACAGCCGCTGTAGAGCGTGCCGTCGGACGCCAAAAGGCAGGCACCCGCCGCAATCGAGTTGTGCTCGACGTAGGCGTTGCGCATGGCGTTCATTGCCGTGTTGACAATCGTGTCGATAATGTCATAGTTCATGTGAAAACCTCCCAAAAAATTTTACGCGAATCGGTTTACAAACCGTCGAACGTTTTGTCTGCATTTTTTGCGCCTTCGGGACAAGCGCGGGCATATTTCTTCCAAAGCCTTTCAAAAGTTTCAATCGCAACGTAGCACGCGCCCAATTCTTCAAGATGATTTTTTATCCAATCGTAGGAATTTTTCCAACGAATCTGAGGCGTGTACGTTTCATGAAACGGTGGACGCTCGCGACGCATGTCTCTTATCATGTCCGCATAAAAATCTCCTTCGGGCGAATCGGAGCCTCGATACTTCACGCGCAACCAGTAGCCGAAGTCCCAAAGCGGTTTTGAATCCATGTAAACACCTCCCAAAAAATTTTTAACGTCGCGCCGAAAACGTCAATTCACGTCGACGCTGATAACTCCGTCAATGCGTTTGACCGCGTCGAGGACGATAACGTTCTTCAAGGCGCGTTTGTTGTAAACTTCCATCTCGATAATCATCGTGTCGGTCGTGTCGTCCGTGGCTTTGACTTTCACGTCGCGGATTTTGAGTTGCAAGTCGTCAATGCACGAGCTGATATTCATGAGCTGACCGGGCTTGTCTTTGGTGTGAATCGTGATGAGCAAATTTTTTTCGTGCATGACCCATTCGTCAATTCGCGACAAAGTTCCGAGCGTCGCGAAAATCAAAGCCGTGGTGAACAGCGCGCCCGAATAGTAGCCCGCACCGACGGCAAGTCCGACGCCCGAAACAACCCAAAGACACGCGGCGGTCGTCAAGCCCGTGACGGTTAAGCCTTCCTTCATGATTGCGCCCGCGCCGAGGAAGCCGATACCGCTGACAACCTGCGCGGCAAGACGTGCGGGGTCGGCGTTCGTGCGGCCTTCGACGTTGAAATACAACGCCTCGCTCAAAACCATAATCAAACACGAGCCGAGACAAACCAAAACATTCGTGCGAAGACCTGCGGATTTTCGGCGGCTTTGACGTTCGTAACCGATAATTCCGCCGAGGACACAAGCCAACGTCAATCGCAGAAATAATTCCCACTCCGAAACCAATAAATCATCTCCAGTCAGGGCAGCTCCGAAGTCAACGACAGATTCGAGTTGAAATAACGCACGTCGCCCGAAACTTCACGCGTGACCCAATCGGGCACTTCGACGAATTCATCGGGGCTTGCAAGTTCAACTTCCGCCAAAATCAAACCGTCGAGTTTGCCGCCGAAAAAATCGACTTCCCAAAGGTGACCGCCGTGAAAAATTTTTCGCCGAACTTTCGACAGCACACGCGAACCGCACAGTTGTAAAAGTTCTTCGGCGTCGCGAATCGGAATTTCGTACTCAAACTCCGAACGCTCAATGCCGACGGTTGCGGATTTTATCGTCAGGAAGCCGCGATTATTTTTCAGCCGCACGCGAATTGTCGGCTCCGTCGAAAGGTAACCTTGCGCGATAATTTCTTCGGCGGAAAAGTTCAGCGCGGAAACTTTTTTCGCGTCGACGAGAAATTTGCGTTCGATCTCTGTCGCCAAAATCAACACCTCGCACAAGTCTTTTCGATAAGGCGGCGTTTTTCCCTGCAGTTGCAATAAAAATTTCGTGCCGGCAACGGTAATCGTAAATTCGGCCGTCATGGATGACGGCCGCCCGGGGTTTTTCGCGTGATGCGAAAATCCCGGGCTGTTTTCTTTTGGTTACTTTTCTTTTGCGCCAAAAGAAAAGTAACACACACACGCCTTGCAGGAAAATTTTCGACGTGGCAGAATCAATCCGCAGTCAAAAAATTTTTCGTCAAAGGAGACAACGAATCATGTTTCATATTTTGGCAGCCGACGGTATCGCCAACGAAGGCATCGAATTGCTCAAGAAAAATTTCGACGTGGAAATTCGCGACAAAATTTCGCACGAGGAACTTTTGGAAGTCATCCCGAATTTCGACGCGCTGATTGTCCGCTCTGCCTCGAAAGTCACCGCCGACGTGCTCGAACGTGCCGCGAAGTTGAAAATTATCGGGCGCGCAGGTGTCGGCGTCGACAACATCGACGTGCAGGCGGCGACGGAACGCGGAATTATCGTCATAAATTCGCCCGACGGCAACACAATCGCCGCGACCGAACACACTTTTGCAATGATGCTTGCCGTCAGCCGCAACATCCCGCAGGCGAATCAAGTCATGCACGCGGGCGGTTGGGATCGAAAAAAATTCGTCGGCGTCGAACTTCGCAACAAAACTTTGGGCGTCATCGGTCTGGGCAAAATCGGTGCCGGCGTCGCCAAACGTGCGCAGTCCTTCGACATGAAAGTTATCGCGCATGACCCGTTTGTCAGCGAAGAACGCGCCAAAAGTCTCGGCGTCGAACTCGTCGACTTGGGCAAACTCTGCGCGACCGCCGATTTTATCACCGTGCACATGCCGTTGACGAACAAAACCCGCGACATGATTTCACTGCCGCAAATGCGAACCATGAAGCCGACCGTTCGACTGATTAACTGCGCACGCGGCGGAATTATCAACGAAGCCGACCTTGCTGCCGCGTTGACCGAAAAAATTATTGCGGGCGCGGCGATTGACGTTTTCGACGGTGAGCCGCTTGCCGAAAATTCGCCGCTTAGAAATTTGCCGAACATCATTTTGACGCCGCACCTCGGAGCCTCGACCGTCGAAGCGCAAATCGGCGTTTCGGTTGATGTGGCACGCGGGATTATCGACGCGCTGAACAATCGACCCGTCGCGACCGCCGTCAACTTGCCGCACATTCCGTCGCACGTTCTCGAAAAACTTGCGCCGTATCTGGACTTGGCGGAACGTCTCGGACGCACGATTACGGGCATGAGCCGCGAACCGATTTCCAACGTGCAGGTGAAAATCAACGGCGCGATTGCCGACATGAATTCAAGCTTGATTTCGACCGCCGTGCTCAAGGGCATGTTGACCGCCGCGCTCGACACCAACGTCAATTTGGTAAACGCGAACATTTTGGCTACGGAACGCGGAATTCACCTGTCCGAAGTCAAATCTTCGGCGACGCGTGATTTCGCAAATCTCGTGACGGTTTCGGCGAACAAAAATGTCGTCACGGGAACGCTTTTCGGCAACGAAGGCAGAATCGTCGAAATCAACAACTTCCGCGTCGACGTTGACCCGCACGCACGGATTTTAATTTGCCCGCACATCAATCGCCCCGGCGTTATCGGACTTGTCGGCACGTTGCTCGCCCGCCACAAAATCAACATTTCGGGCATGAACGTCGGCAAAACCGCGATTGAAGGCACAAGTTTGATGGTTTTGACCGTCGACAACCCGATACCGCAAAACGTCCTCGACGAAATGAAGTCGCTTGAGCCGATTTTCGACGTGACGCCCGTCGCTTACGACGTGTGAATCATGAACAGGAAAATTCTTGTCGGAGCCGGAATTTTCGTGTTGACGCTGTTCGCCGCGCTGTTCGTGATTGATTATCTCGAAACGGACGACAGCCCGCCGCTTGAGCCGCCGAAAATGCCCGTCAAAAAAATTCAAGTGTACCTGTCGGGGCAAGTCAAAAATGTTTCCGTCGTCGAACTCGAAGACAACGGCAATTTGCGGCTCGTCGACGCGGTGAATTTGGCGGGCGGCTTGACCGACTTGGCGGACACGGAGGCGATTAATCTTGCCGCGCCGATTAGCGACGGGCAACACTTTCACATACCGACGAAAGAAATTTTCCTGCGCGAATCGCAAGACTTGCCTGCCGCTCAAGATTCGGGCGACAAAATCAACATAAACACCGCCGACGCCGACAAATTGACTACGCTCAAGGGTATCGGTCCCGCCACGGCGCAAAAAATCATCGACTACCGCGAACAAAACGGCGCGTTCAAGTCAATCGACGAAATCAAAAACGTGCGCGGTATCGGCGACAAAAAATTCGACGCCATCAAAGACAAAATCACGACGTGACATGTTACTTTTCTTTGACAGCGCCAAAGAAAAGTAACCAAAAGAAAAGCGCTTTGACCCGGAATTTTCGCATCACGCGAAAAACTCCGGGCGGTCGCACGTCCTGTGCGACCGTGTTTTC
>JAFVBP010000112.1 GCA_017479925.1 Selenomonadaceae bacterium
GTGCACGCTCGAAAAAGTTATCGTCACGCCCGAAATCAATCGCTGGCAAATCACCCTGCGCACCATGGTAATTCTTGCACAGGAGACTTTGCGCGCCGCCGAAAATTCACTGGCGCAACGTTATCACACCGACGTTCACATCACGCAACTTGAATCAATCGCCGCCGAATACGCCGCCAAAGAAAAATCTTCGCCCAAACGCAAACGCGCCGCGTCGAAAAAAACCGACGAAGTTCCTGCGACCGACAAAGTTTCGACGGGCGACAAAGTTTCAAGCGGCAAGAAACTTATCGGCAAGAAAATTTCGGGCAACGTCGTCGAAATCGGTTCGCTCAACGAAGACAGCGGTCAAGTTGTCATCTGCGGCGAAATCGGTTCGGGCGACAAAAACGGCGTCAAACTGCGCGAAACCAAGACCGGCACCGTGATTGTTTCGTTCAGCGTGACGGATTCAAGCGACGGTATCAGTTGCAAGAAATTTTTCAAGGGCGACAAGTCCGCCGACGCCAAACCGTTCGCCGACGCGCTCAAGTCGGGCATGATCGTCAAAATCGCGGGCAAGACATCTTTCGACGACTACGCGAAGGAAATTTGCCTGTTCGTCGACGCGGTTGAAATTTTGCCGCAACCGGCTCAACGCACCGACGACGCCGAAATCAAGCGCACGGAACTGCACGTTCACACGACGATGAGCGCAATGGACGCCGTCATTCCCGTCGAAAAATTAATTCAGACCGCCGCCGCTTGGGGCTGGAAGTCCGTCGCCGTGACCGACCACGGAGTTATTCAGGCTTTCCCGAACGCCGCGCTTGCCGCCGAAAAGCTCGCCAAAAAAGGCACGCCGATTAAAATCATTTACGGCATGGAAGGCTACCTTGTCGGCGACGACGATTGGAAGCAGGCGAATTCAAACCACGTCATCATTTTGGCGCGAAACAAAATCGGGCTTGCCAACCTGTACAAGCTCGTGTCGATCAGTCAGCTCAAGTTCATGTATTACCGTCCGCGCATTCCGAAAAGTTTGCTTGCCGAATTGCGCGACGGCTTGATTATCGGCTCGGCGTGCGAAGCGGGCGAATTGATTCGCGCAATCACCGCGGGCAAGTCCGACGACGAAATCGAAGACATTGCGAATTTTTATGACTACTTGGAGATTCAGCCGATTCACAACAACGACTTCCTCGTTCGCAGTGAAAATTTCCCGAACATCACCACCGACGAAGATTTACGCGACATCAACCGCAAAGTCGCCGCGTTGGCAAAGAAACTCGGCAAGCCGCTTGTTGCTACGACCGACGCGCATTTTTTAAATCCCGAAGACGCAATTTGTCGCAAGGTGCTGTTGGCAAGCAAAAGTTTCGACGACGCCGACAAGCAACCGCCGCTGTACCTGCGCACGACCGACGAATTGTTACGCGAATTCGACTACCTCGACGCGCAGATTGCTTACGACGCAGTTGTCACCAATCCGAACAAAATCGCCGACACCGTCGAATTTTTGAAGCCGATACCTGACGGTTTGTATTCGCCGCAAGTTTCGGGCGCGGAAGATGAAATTCGCAAAACGTCCTACGCCAAAGCTCGACAGCTTTACGGGCAAAATCTTCCGCCGCTCGTCGAAGCTCGTTTGGAACAGGAACTCAAGCCGATTATCGGTCACGGGTTCGCGGGCTTGTATCTGATTGCTCAACGCCTCGTCAAAAAATCCAACGACGACGGCTATCTTGTCGGCTCACGCGGCAGTGTCGGCTCGTCTTTTGTCGCGACGTTGACGGGTATCACGGAAGTCAATCCGTTGCCGCCGCATTACCGTTGCCCGAAATGCAAGTACAGCAAATTTTTCACGGCGGGCGAAGTCGGTTGCGGTTACGACCTGCCGACGAAAACTTGTCCCGTCTGCGGTCACAAACTCATCAAAGACGGTCACGATATTCCGTTCGCGGTGTTTCTCGGATTCGACGGCGACAAAGTTCCCGACATTGACTTGAACTTCAGCGGCGAATATCAATCGACCGCGCACAAGTACACCGAAGTTCTGTTCGGCAAGCACAACGTTTATCGTGCAGGTACAATTTCGACCGTCGCGGAAAAAACTTCGTTCGGGCTGGTCAAGAAATATTTTGACGAACGCAACATTAAAAAGCACGGCTCGTTTATCGCCAAAATCGCGGCGGGCTGCCAAGGCGTCAAACGCACGACCGGGCAACACCCCGCAGGTATCATGGTTGTGCCGCGTGACATGGACATTCACTATTTTTCGCCGATACAATATCCCGCCGACAACAAAGAATCGTCGACGATAACGACGCACTTCGATTATCACTCGATAAGTTCGCGACTGGTCAAGCTCGACATTTTGGGGCACGTCGATCCGACGATGATTCGCATGTTGGAAAAGTTGACGCACCGCGACCCGAAAACAATTCCGCTCGACGACAAAGCGACGTTAAGTTTATTTTCGTCGACGGACGCGCTCGGCGTCAGCTCAATGCAATTGGGCACAAAGTCCGGCACGTACGGCATACCCGAATTCCGCACAAGTTTCACGCGGCAGATGATTGACGACACGCACCCCGATTGTTTCAGCGACCTAGTTAGAATTTCGGGCTTTTCGCACGGCACCGACGTTTGGCTCGGCAACGCGCAGGATTTAATCAAGAAAAATATCTGCACGCTGAAGAACGCAATTTCCGCCCGCGATGATATCATGATGTATCTGATTCACCACGGCGTTGACGCGCTCAAGTCCTTCAAGACAATGGAGTCCGTGCGCAAAGGTCGCGGCATCAAGCCCGACGACATTGCCGATTTGAAGTCGCACGACGTGCCCGACTGGTACATTGACAGTTGCCAAAAGATCAAATATCTGTTCCCGCGGGCGCACGCGACGGCTTACGTCATGATGGCGTATCGAATCGCCTGGTGCAAAGTGCATTATCCGCTGGCTTATTACGCGGCGTATTTCAGCAAACGCACGGAGCAATTCGACGCGAACGAAGTCATCAAAGGCGCGGCTTACGTTCAGCAAAAACTTGACGAGTTGGGCGACATTGCCGACGACCGCAAGCTTGACGACAAAGAATCCGATTTGCTTGCCGATTATCAAGTTGTGCGGGAATTTTTCCTGCGCGGCTTCAAATTCGAGCGTGCCGACATTTACGAATCGGCGGCGGAAGATTTTATCGTCAAGAAAAATTCGTTGCTCATGTCGCTTGCTTCGATTGACGGCGTGAGTGAGGCGCAGGCGAAATCAATCGTCGATGCACGCGAACACGGAAAATTTCTGTCCGTCGAAGATCTGAAGTCCCGCACGAGCCTCAACAAGACGGCTGTCACCGCGCTGAAAAATCACGGCTGTTTACGAAACCTGCAGGCGTCGAATCAAATATCGTTATTCGGATGACGTTCGCGGCTATTGACGACTTGTCCGCGTCGAATTTTTGACGGCGGTTGACGACTTGTCCGCGTCGAAATTTCACGGCGGTTGACGACTTGCCGCGACGAAATTTCACGACGATTGACGACTTCGCGTCGAATCAAATATCGCTGTTCGGACAAAAAGAAACCCTCAAGCAATTTCGCCTGAGGGTTTTTTAGTTCGGGGAGTGTGTGATGTTGCAGTGGATTATTCGCCTTTGAGCAGGGCAGCGGATGCCCAAACGTCGGTTGATTTGTAAATCGCCGTGCCCACGACCAAGATGTTCGCGCCGGCTTCGCGCAGAGATTGAGCGTTGTCGATTGTGACGCCGCCGTCGACTTCAATCAAACAGCCGTAGTCGTTTTCGCGAATGATGTTGTGCAGGCGTTTGACTTTGTCGAGCGAATGTTTCAGCAGCGGGTTGCCTGCCGCGCCGGGAATTGCCGTCATTAACAGGACAACGTCAACGTCGTACAAAATTTCTTCGATTGAGCCGAGCGGCGTCGCGGGATTGAGTGCCACGCCCGCCCGTGAGCCTGCGCCTTTGATTTGGTGAATGACGGTTTGCGCCTGATCGGTCGCCTCGATGTGGAAAGTGATTAAATCCGCGCCGGCTTTGGCAAGTTCCTCGATTTTGCGTTCGGGCTGAATTGCCATCAAATGCGCTTCGATAATCGCTTCGGTGACGGAGCGCACACTTTTGATGACGGGCGCGCCGACCGTGATACTCGGTGCAAAGATGCCGTCGCAAACTTCGACGTGAATTTATTCGATGCCCGCGTCCGTGACGTGTTGAATTTCGTCGACAAGGTGACCGAAGTCCGCCGACAAAAGCGACGCCGCAATTCGCAGGTTCGGGCTGTCATTTTTCCAAAACATTGCTTGTACCTCAAAAAGTTTCGCTACGGAATTGTTCAGCGGGAACGTTGGACACGCGGCGACGAATTACGGTTATCGAAACGTCGGAACGCGCCAACTGTTCCCCCGCTTTTAAAGCGGGTTAGCCGCGAGTTTTGCCACCCGCGACGTTGACCGTGACGCCGTCGACGTAAGACGCCCTGTCACTTGCAAGGAAGACAACCGCGTCCGCAACTTCGCTGAGTTTGCCGCTGCGTCCGAGCGGAGTCGTCTTCGTGCTTGCGTAACCTTTGCGCAGATCTTCGACGGTGATTCCGCGAGTGTAAGCAAGAGCTTCTTCGTAAGCCAACGTGCGCAAGCCCGTCGCTTCGATGATACCGGGAGCTATGCTGACGACGCGGATGTTGTAGCGACCGAGTTTCTTCGCCCAGCTGCGGGTAAAGCTGTTGACCGCGTTTTTCGTCGCCGCGTAAATGCTTTGACCTTCGGAGCCTTCAAGACCGGATTCGCTGCTCATGTTGATGATGACGCCGCCGCCCGGTTCAATCATTTCGTGACCGACAGCCTGCGCGACGAGGTAGACGCCTTTGATGTTGACGCCCGTAACTTTGTCGTAAACTTTTTCGTTGAGTTCGTATTTGCCGTGCGGATCTTTCGGGTCGACGAGCAAGCAGGGAATGTTGATGCCCGCGTTGTTGACAAGGATGTCAATCTTGCCGAAAGTGTCAACAGCCGGCTTGAAAATTTTCGTCCCGACATTGCGAAAGACGCTCCGACAAGCTACAATGACGATACTTAACCAGTTACGAGCCGTCGAGGCGTCTTTGCGTTTTCATTGTAATGTTTCGACGGTCGTTTGTCAAAATTTCGGAGGCGTTACCATGAAACATCGCGAGAAATTATTCAAACTCCTGCGTGAGTGCGTCGAGACTCCGCAAGAATCGTTTGCCGTCGAAGAGATGATTCGCAAGGTCAAAGGCGACATGTTGCCGATTGAAACCGTCAGCGACACGCGAACAAAATGCAACGGCTTCACGTTTCACAAAAACAATCACGGGCGTTTTGTCGGCTCAATCGGGCTTCACCGCTTTGTTTGGACGTACTTCAACGGCGAAATTCCCGACGGTTACGACGTGCATCACCTTGACTTCAATCACGACAACAACGACATTGCCAACCTTGAGCTTGTCACCAAAGACGAGCACAAACGAATTCACGCGGCAATCAAGTCGACGCGAAAGCCCGGTAAAAAGTCAACATTTACCTGTGCGGTCTGCGGCAAAGAATTTCAAGCGGCAATCGCGGCAACAACGCTTATTGTTCGGCGACGTGCAAAAAAGTTGCCGAACGTGCCCGCGTCGTCGAAATTAAAACGTGCGAAGTCTGCGGCAAACAGTTTTCGACAAGCGACGACGCAAGATTTTGTTCGCGCAAATGTATTGGCGAAGCTCTCAAGCGGCAGGAAGTCAAAACTTGTCCCGTCTGCGGAAAAATTTTTTCGGATGTCGTGAGCAAACGTCGAAAGCATTGTTCGCCCGAATGTGCCGCCGAAGCTTTACGGCGATGCGAAACTCGAACGTGTCTTCATTGCGGCAAGGAATTTTCCGCGCAGGTTCGCCGCACACAAAGATTTTGTTCGCCGAAATGTTTCTACGAACACCGACGGAAAAATTGATTTTGACTTCGCGACCGTTCTTGTCGTAAAAAACCGAACAAATTTCGCCGACCGTGCCCGTGCGCGAAAGACTTTCAATCGCCTGCTGACCGAATTCGCCCGACCAAACAAGGTTCGACGACTTGACGAGTATCGGAAGGCAATGTGTAATGCGCAAAGGTGACGTTCCAATTACGCATTACGCATTCCTAATTCCTAATTGCTTTTCAACCGTCCGCCGAAAGCGCGGGCAAGTTCGTAGCACAGCGTGTTTACGTGAAGTTCGCCGGCGATGTTTTCGGGGCCGCCGTCGAGCGGAACGAAATCCGAATCAATCTGCGGAACTTTGGAATTCTGCGCGTGACGGGTAAGTTCGCGAATCGACGTGCCCCAAGCAAGCCCGATAACCTGTTTGTTGGCGACGATTCGGCGAAGAAGTTGCAAACCTGCGCGACCCATTGCCTGCTTGACGGCCAAAAGATCAAGGCTTCGCGGGACGATAAAACATTCTTTCAAGCCGAAACGTTTTTCCATTGCCGATTCGATGTCCTCGAAGTTTTCGTTGGCGACGGTGATTGTGACGATGCCTTGGTCAAGTGCGCGTTTCAAGTGTTTGCTGACGGTCGTGCGCTCGACGCCGAGACGTTTGGCAATTTCGGTCTGCTTCATGTGTTCGAGGTAGTACATGGTCGAGACTTTAATCAGAATTCTGCGCTCAACCGGTGTCATCTGCGGTGCCTCCCTCAGAATTCGTTTGTCCTATGTTGGCGCGATTGTAGGAAATTTTTTGTGGCGCGACAAGCATTTTGTGCCGTTTGAAGGCGTTTTCAAGCCGAAAATCAAAAAATCGCCGCGTGATTGTCACATTTGAGCGACTGACGGCGATTTTGCAAATATCTGCGATTCAAGCCCGCAATTGTGCAGTTCGTTACTTTCTTTCCGCGTGGAAAGAAAGTAACCAAAGAAAGACGCGCCTGCAATGAAACCATCACGGTTTCAACGCAGGCGGGCGGCCGTCATCCATGACGGCCGGATTGTCGTTAATTGTCGTTGTAACCGTTCGGGTGCGTGCGGTGCCAATTCCACGCGGTCGAAATAATTTTCTCGATGTCGTCGAAACGCGGCGTCCAGTTCAAAAACTTTTTAGCCTTGTCGCTCGAGGCAATCAAACGCGCAGGGTCGCCCGCACGCCGTGAACCGAGTTCGACGTTGATTTTCTGCGCGGTGACTTTTTCGGCGGTCGAAATAATTTCTTTGACGGAAAAACCGTACCCGCTGCCCAAGTTGAAAAAATCCGACTCGCCGCCGTTGCGAAGGTAATTCAACGCGCAAATATGAGCCGCCGCCAAGTCGACGACGTGAATGTAATCGCGAATGCAAGTGCCGTCGGGCGTCGGGTAATCGTCGCCGAAAATCGTGATGTGTTCGCGCTTGCCCAACGGAACCTGCAAAACCAGCGGAATCAAATGACTTTCGGGGTGATGATCTTCGCCGAGCGTGGCGTCTTCAATCGCGCCGCAAGCGTTGAAATATCGCAGGCTGACGAATTTGACGCCGTGAGCCGCACTGACACGCCGCATCATCATTTCCATAATCAATTTCGTGTCGCCGTACGGATTGACGGGAATTGTCGCGTCAAGTTCGCCGACGGGAATTTTTTCGGGTTCGCCGTAAACCGCCGCGCTTGAGCTGAAAATAATTTTGTCGACGCCGGCCTCGGTCATTGCCTCCAACAAAATTTCCATGCCGACGACGTTGTTGCTGAAATATTTCAGCGGAAGGACAACGCTTTCGCCCGCTTCGATAAAAGCCGCGAAGTGAAAAACCGCCTCGATGTCGTTCGCCGCGAAAATTTTTGTGAGCGCAACCTTGTCGCGAATGTCGCAGTTGTAAAATTTGACGGCGGGATTAATTGCCGCCTTGTGACCCGTGCTCAAATTGTCGGCGACAATCACGTCTTCGCCCGCCTCGACGAGCAGGCGCACGGTATGGGAGCCGATATAGCCCGCGCCGCCGCAAATCAGAATTGCCATGAAAAAATCACCTCTCTCGAAAAGTTCCGCGCAAAATGTATCACGGCTAAAATTTTTGTCAACGTTCGCAACGGCAATCGCAACGCCAAAAGAAAAGTAACACACCACGCCGCCAACGAAATTGATATTGCAAAGTGTAAAAAGTATGATAAAATGTCTCCGCTTAGCGCAGGCAGATATTTTTTCCAACAGAAGGGAGCTATCCGACAAATGTGGGGTTTTTTTGGCGGTTTATCGCACGACATGGGAATTGACTTGGGCACGGCGAACACTCTCGTACACGTCAAAGGTCGTGGGATCGTCCTGCGTGAACCTTCAGTCGTAGCGATAAAAAGTGACACAGGTGAAGTTTTGGCGGTCGGCGAAGAGGCCAAACAGATGATTGGTCGCACACCCGGCAATATAATTGCGATTCGCCCAATGAAAGACGGCGTCATTGCCGATTTCGACGTAACGCAGGCAATGCTCAGATATTTTATCCGCAAAGCAATGAACTCAAAATCTTTCGTGCGCCCGCGAGTTGTGGTCGGCGTGCCTTCGGGCGTCACCGAAGTCGAAAAACGCGCCGTTATCGACGCCGCTCAACAGGCAGGTGCCCGCGAAGCTTATTTGATTGAAGAACCAATGGCTGCGGCTATCGGCGCGGGACTGCCCGTCGAAGAAGCAACCGGCAACATGGTCGTCGACATCGGCGGCGGCACAACCGAAATCGCGGTAATTTCGCTCGGCGGCATTGTCGTGAGCAAGTCAATTCGTATCGGCGGCGACGAAATGGACTCGTCGATAATCCAATACATTCGCCGTATGTACAGCCTGATGATTGGCGAACGCACGGCCGAAGAAATCAAAATCAAAATCGGGACGGCAATCGTAACGCCCGGTAAAGATAAATCCATTCAAATTCGCGGGCGCGACTTGGTCAGCGGTTTGCCCAAAACCGTCGAAGTCAAATCGGGCGAAGTGCGCGAGGCTCTCGGCGAACCGATATTTAAAATTGTCGACGCGGTCAAAGGCACGCTCGAACGCACACCGCCCGAACTTGCCGCAGACATCATGGATCACGGCATCGTTATGACAGGCGGCGGCGCGCTCCTTGCCAACCTGGACAAATTAATTTCCAACGAAACGGGTATGCCCGTAATCGTCGCAGATGACGCTTTGAGTTGCGTCGGCGAAGGCACGGGCAGATCTCTCGAAGACATGAATTTGCTTAAGCGGGTCGTCATGACATCCAAAAAGCTGAGACAATGAACAAAAAGCTTCGCAAGGAACCCAAGACCGCAAAAAAAATCGTCGCGCTGATTTTCGTGTTTATCAGCGTGTTTTGTGCTGTCTTTTTTGCGGCGCGTGGCAAATTCGCCACACCCGTCACGGACGCAACGGCAATGGCAATCGTCGCACCGTTCCAACGAATTTTTTCGTGGGCGGGCAGTCAACTGGCGTTTATCAAGTCAACCGTCACGGAAATTTCAACCTTGCACGAACAAAATAAACAACTGCGCGAGGAAGTCGAACTTCTTCGCGCACAAAATTTGACGGCGTCGGAATACGCGTCAGAAAATCAACGGCTGCGAAATTTACTCGGTTACAAGCAGGTCGCCACTCAATTTGACTTGGTTGCGGCGTCGGTTATCGGGCGCGAATCGGCAACTTGGTCAAGCGTGATTGTCATCAACCGCGGCACACTCGACGGCGTGGCGGACAACATGGCTGTCGTCACCGAAATGGGCTTGGTCGGGCACGTCATGGAAGCCGGTCTCAACACCGCGAAAGTTCAACTTTTGCTTGACCCGCGCTCGTCGGTCGGCACGCTGATTCAACGCCCCGAATCACGCGTTGCGGGCATTGTCGAAGGCGACATCAAAAATCCCAATCATCCGAAGATGGTCAACATACCGAAAGATTCGGACGTGCAGGTTGACGACATGGTTGTCACGTCGGGCTTCGGCGGCGTCTACCCGAAAGGTCTTGTCGTCGGCAAAATCGTCGACATTCACAACGAGGAAGGCGGACTTTTGAAATACGGCGTGCTCGACACTTCCGTCAACTTCCAAAAGCTCGAAGACGTGGCGATTATTGTTGCGTCACGCGAGGCACCGCCCGAACCGTTGCAACCGCCGCCGCAAACGCCCGGCACGGAAACCGATCCTTACGAGACGGCGAAAAAACTTCAAGACGCGCAACAGCAAATTCAGGACGCTCAACAGCAAGTTCAAGACGCCCAACAGCAACAACTTCAGCAAGCCGGTTACGAAAAACCAATTAGGAATGAGGAATTGGAAATTGGAAATTAACTTCGCAAATCATTTCACATTCCTAATTCCTAATTCCTAATTGCATTTCGAGGAGGCTCGTCGATGATTGTTATCGGGCTGTGGATAATGTTGACGATTGTGCTTTACGCCCTGCAAACGTCGCTGTTGACGTTCGTAACTTTCGACGGCTTCAGCGCGAATTTGATGTTGTTGCTCGTCGTGTCAATCGCCTTCGTGCGCGGTCACAAGTACGGAATTTTTTTCGGCTTCGTCGCGGGCATTCTGCAGGACTTGACTTCGGGCAGTTACTTCGGCATTGCAACGTTCAGTTACATGACGCTTGGGCTTGTCTTCGGCAAGTTTTCGGTCAATCTGTTCCGCGAACAAGCGTTGTTGCCCGTCGTGAGTTCGATACCCGCGTTGGCGTTTCACTTCGCGCTGACGGTCGGTTTTTTGTTTCTGCTGGACAAACAAATCGACGTTGTGAAGTTGTGGCGCGCAGATTTTTGGCCGACGGCGATAATGCAGGTCGTGCTTGCTTACCCCGTGCACAAAATCGTTTGCGACTTGAACGAGTACGCGAAAAAGCGTCGTTAGGGAGTAGAACGAGGTAACAGAACGAGGGAACAGGTTATCTAATCCCTAGCCCTAATCCCTGGCACTAAGGAGGAATTTATTTGAAAGTCACCGATCAAGACATCAAAACCGTCGCAAGTTTGTCGCGGCTTCGGATTCGACCCGACGAGGTCGCCGAAGTCACCGCGCAACTCGACAAATTTCTGACGTACGTCGAAAACCTGCAGGCAATCGACACGTCGCAGATTGAGCCGACAACCTACGCGTTGCCGATGCAAAACGTTTTCCGCGCCGACGAAGTCAAACCGTCGCTCGAACGTGAACTTGCATTGTCGAACGCACCGCTTGCCGAAGACGGCTATTTTAAAGTTCCGCGTGTTTTGGAGGAATCAGCATGAAAAAGTTTTTTGCCGCAAGCTTTTTGACGTTAATGTTGCTTGTCAACACGGCGTCCGCCGCTCACGTCAACCGCGAAGTCATCTATCAAGTCGCACTGTTGCAATCGCTTGCGCTCGGCGAATTTGAAGGCTCAATCTCCGTCAAGCAACTGAAAACTTTCGGCGACACGGGCATTGGCACCTTTGAAGGCGTCGACGGCGAAATGATTGTGCTCGACGGCGTCGTTTACCGTGCGAATCAACAATGCCGAATCAACGTCGTCGACGACAAAGTCACCGTGCCGTTCAGCAACGTGACGTTCTTCGACAAAGATTTTTCCGTCAACCTGAGCAACGTCGACAAAGACGCGCTCGAAAAAATCTTGAACGAACAGGTCGACAAACACGGTCGCAACAGCTTCTACATGGTGAAAATTTCGGGCGAATTCGCTTTGATGCAAGTCCGCAGCGAACTCGGCGCGAAGAAACCGTTCAATCAGACTTTGGTTGAGCTGTTGAAGACTCAAAACGAAGTCGACAAAGAAAACATTCGCGGCACGGTCGTCGGATTGTATTGCCCCGACTTCATGAGCTCGCTCAATTCGACGGGCTGGCATTTCCACTTTGTCAGCGACGATAAAAAATTCGGCGGACACGTCCTCGGTTTGAACTTGAAACGCGGCGAAGCGCAATTCGACAAAACCGACAACTTCCGCATGAGCTTGCCGCCGACGAAATCTTTCCAGGAGCGTAACTTCAAAGCCGACCTGCGCGAAGACATTCGCAAGGCCGAACAGGACAGCCAACGCTAAGGAGGCAACACATTTGAACTTACACGAAATGACCGCGCACGAGTTGCACGAGTTGTTACAGGCGAAACAAATTTCTTCGGCGGAATTGACTGCCGATATTTTTTCGCGCATTGACGCCGTCGAAGACAAAATCGGCGCGTACATCACGCTCACCCGCGACAAAGCCGTTGCGGACGCCAAAGCCGTCGACGAAAAAATTTCTCGCGGCGAAAAAATTCAACCGCTCGAAGGCATTCCTTGCGCCGTCAAGGACAACATCTGCACCAAAGGCATCAAGACGACCTGCGCGTCGAAAATTCTTGAAAATTTCGTGCCGCCGTATGACGCGACCGCTTACGGTAAACTTGCCGCTCAAAATCCCGTGCTTGTCGGCAAGGCGAATCTCGACGAATTTGCAATGGGCGGCTCAACTGAAAATTCGGGCTTTCACGTCACGCGCAACCCGCACAATCTCGACTGCGTGCCCGGCGGAAGTTCGGGCGGCTCAGCGGCTGCCGTCGCGGCGTGTGAAGCGGTTTTCGCGCTCGGCTCGGACACGGGCGGCTCGATTCGTCAACCCGCAAGTTTCTGCGGCGTCGTCGGATTGAAGCCGACTTACGGACGTGTTTCGCGTTACGGGCTTGTCGCTTACGCCAGTTCGCTTGACCAAATCGGTCCGATTACCCGCGACGTGACGGATTGCGCGCTCGTTTTGAACGCCATTGCCGGACGCGACGAAATGGATTCGACTTCGACATCTGCCGACGTGCCCGATTTCACGAAAAGCCTTGTCGCCGACGTTAAAGGTTTGCGAATCGGCTTGCCGAAAGAATATTTCGTTAAGGGTATCGACGCCGACGTTGAAACCGCCGTTCGCTCCGCCGCCAAAAAGTTTGAGCAACTCGGCGCGCAGGTTACGGAAATAAGTTTGCCGCATACCGACTACGCCATTTCGACTTACTACTTGATTGCGCCCGCCGAAGCCGCGACGAATCTCGAACGTTACGACGGCGTCAGCTACGGCGCACGCGTTGACGGCGCGGACGTTGTCGAAATGATGACCAACACCCGCACGGAGAAATTCGGCGCGGAAGTCAAACGCCGCATTATGATTGGCAACTACGCTTTGAGCGCGGGCTACTACGACGCTTATTATCTTAAGGCGTTGAAAGTTCGCACGCTGATTCAACGCGATTTTGTCGACGCCTTCAAGACGGTTGACTTGATTCTTGCGCCGACGGCTCCGACAGCCGCGTTCAAAATCGGCGAAATGGTGTCCGACCCGCTCAAAATGTACCTGCAGGACGTGTGCACCGTGCCGCTGAATTTGGCGGGTTTACCGGGCATTTCGATTCCGTGCGGCGTCACCAAAGACAACTTGCCGATTGGTTTTCAGCTCATCGGCAAAGCGTTGGACGAAGCGACAATTCTGCGTGCGGCGTACACCTACGAACAAGCTTGACACAACGAAATTCAGGCCGTCACGGCACGGTAAATGTTTGTCAACGCGATAACACGGTCGCACAGGACGTGCGACCGCCCGGAGTTTTTCGCGTGATGCGAAAATTCCGGGTCAAACGCCCTTTTCTTTTGGTTACTTTTCTTTTGGGCGCAGCAAAAGAAAAGTAACGTTCAAAAACGCCCGTCGTGCGAAACGACAAAAAAATTCCGTCGCCGTCGTCAACGGGCACGCAAAAGAAAGTAACATCAAACCACATTGCTTTTTGAAACGCGTTATGCTAACATAATCGCCGTGTTGCACAGAACGGATTAAACAGGAGGTCTTATTTGCCAAATGAAACTCACCCACAAAAAGATAGACGACTACAACATCGAGCTGACGGTTGAGGTTGAAGCGGACAACTTCGACAAAGCGATTAAAACCGCCGTCAAAACGCTTGCCGAACGCGTGACCGTCAAAGGTTTCCGCAAAGGCAAAATTCCGCAGGCCGTGCTTGAAAAACATATCGGCAAAGACGCGATTATCGACGAGGCGGGCGAAATCGTCATCAACAATTCGTCGCGTGAAGCTTTGCGCATGTTGAACTTGACGCCCGTGACCGAATTGCGTCCGAAAATCGTCACGAAGGAAGCCGGCAAAGATTTCGTTTATACGCTGACTTTCACGCCGTACCCGAAAGTCACGCTCGGCGAATACAAAAATCTCGACGCGGAAAAAATTGTCGAAGCCGTCACCGACGAACAGGTTGCCGAACAGCTTGAGCAAATGCGCGGACATCACGCCAACTTGATTGAAGCCGCTGCCGACGACGCCGTTGCCGACGGTGACTTTATCACGCTTGACTACACGGGCACCATTGACGGCGAAAAATTCACGGGCGGCGAAGCCAAAGATCAACCGCTCGAAATCGGTTCGCACAAATTTATCGGCGACTTCGAGGAACAGCTTATCGGCGCGAAAGTCGGCGACGAACGCACGGTTAAAGTCACCTTCCCCGACGATTATCACGCCAAAGATCTCGCGGGTAAGGACGCCGAATTCGCCTGCAAAATCAACAGCATCAAACACCGCGAACTTCCCGAACTCAACGACGAATTCGCCAAAAAAGTCAGCACGTTCCAAACGCTCGACGAGTACAAGGCGGACATTCGCAAGAACATGGAAGCCGCTGCCGAACGCCGCGCCGTCGAAGCGCAACGTCAAGCCGTTATCGACAAGGCAGTCGCGAACATGACGATTGACTTGCCGCCCGTCATGATTGAAAATCGCATCACGCAGATGATTCGCGAACTCGATGCCAACCTTCAGACGCAGGGCATGAACCTCGAACAGTACATGGCTTTTTCGGGCATTGACACGGACAAACTTCGTGACGATTATCGCGAATCGGCGCGCAAAAACGTTTTGACGGACATCCTGCTTGAGAACGTGGCGGACGCGGAAAAAATCTCCGTCAACGATCAAGAACTCAACCTCGAAATTTCAATGTTGGCGCAAATGTATCGCACGCCGCCCAAACAACTTGCCAAATACCTGAAAGACAGCGGGCAACTTTTCACCGTCGCCGATACGATTCGTCGCCGCAAAGCAATGAAGTTCATTTTGGACAACATGGCGGGCGCGGTCAAAGCCGACGAAGCCAAGCCCGACGAAGCCGACAAAGTCGACGAAGTCACGACCGACACGGTCACCGACAAAGCCGACAAGGTCGACAAGACAACCAAAGACAGCTGAATTTTTTCCGCGGCGGAGGACGTAAACCCCCGCCGTTTTTACAAACTGAGGTGAACATTATGGCTTACTACGTGCCGATGGTTATCGAAAAGACGAGCTACGGCGAACGCGCTTACGACATCTATTCGCGTCTGCTCAAAGACCGAATCGTTTTTCTCGGCGGACCGATTAACGACGACGTTGCCAATTCGGTTGTCGCGCAACTTCTGTTCCTCGAAAGCGAAGACCCCGACAAAGACATTCACCTGTACATCAACAGCCCCGGCGGTGTGGTGACGGCCGGGCTTGCGATTTACGACACAATGCAGTATATTAAACCCGACGTTTCGACGATTTGTATCGGGCAAGCGGCGAGCATGGGCAGCTTGCTTTTGACTTCGGGCGCGAAAGGTAAACGTTTCGCCCTGCCGCTTGCAAGAATTATGATTCACCAACCGTTGGGCGGCGCGAGCGGTCAATCAACCGACATCCAAATTCAAGCACGCGAAATTTTGAGACTGCGCGAAGTCGGCAATGACATCCTTTGTCGGCACACGGGTCAGCCGCGTGAAAAAGTCATGGCGGACACCGAGCGCGACAACTTCATGACCGCCGAGGACGCCAAAGCTTACGGCTTGATTGACGACGTCATCACCCGCCCGCCGAAAAGCAATTAGTAATTAGGAATGAGGAATTAGGAATTGATACGCAACTCATTCCACATTCCTAATTCCCAATTCCAAATTGATTTTAAGGGGTTGAGCGCGTGTTAAAGTTCGGGAACGATCGCGGTTCGCTGAAATGTTCCTTCTGCGGCAAGTCCGAGCACAGCGTAAAAAAATTAATCGCGGGCAACGGCGTCTATATCTGCGACGGTTGCGTTGAACTTTGCAACGACATCTTGCAAAAAGACATCGACGACGAGGAAGTTGTCGGCACCGACAAACTGCCCAAGCCCAAAGAAATCTGCGCGATTTTGGACGAATACGTTATCGGGCAGTCCGAGGCGAAGAAAACCATTTCCGTCGCCGTGTATAACCATTACAAGCGAATCGGTCGGCAAGCAAGCGGTCACAAGGAAGACATCGAACTTCAAAAATCGAACATTTTGATGATTGGTCCCACCGGCAGCGGCAAAACTCTTTTGGCGCAAACGTTGGCAAAGATTTTGAACGTGCCTCTTGCAATCGTCGACGCAAATTCGTTGACTGAAGCGGGCTACGTCGGCGAAGATGCCGAAGACGTTTTGCTTGCGCTGATTCAATCCGCCAACGGTGAACTCGACAAGGCCGAACGCGGAATTATTTACATTGACGAGGTTGACAAAATCGCCCGCAAGCCCGGCATGTACCGCGACATTTCGGGCGAAGGCGTTCAACAGGCTCTGCTGAAAATTTTGGAAGGCACCAAAGTCAACGTGCCCGTGCCCGGTCGCCACACGCAAGGGCCGCCCGAATTCATTCAGCTCGACACGAAAAATATTTTGTTTATCTGCGGCGGCGCGTTCAACGAACTCGACAAAGTCATCGAAGCCCGCACGAAAGGTTCTCAACTCGGTTTCGGCGCGAAAGTCGAATCCAAAGACGAAAAAGACATCGGGCGAATTCTGCGCGACGTGCAACCTGACGATTTGTTGACGGGCGGGCTGATTCCCGAATTCGTCGGTCGGTTACCGATAATCGTCACACTTGACGCGCTTGACGAATCGGCTTTGGTCGACATCCTCACGAAGCCGAAAAACGCGCTGGTCAAGCAGTATCAAAAGCTCATGGAAATGGACGGCGCGAAGTTGACATTTGAGGACGACGCGCTGAAGTTAATCGCCCGCGAAGCAATTCAACGTAAAACCGGCGCACGCGGCCTGCGGTCAATCCTTGAACGAATCATGCGCAACGTCATGTTCGAGGTGCCTTCCGTCGGCGGCAGCACAATGTGCACCGTCACGAAAGAAGACGTTTTGCTCAACCAGGAGCCGAAACTGCGCGTCAATCCCAAACGCATCAAGAAAACTGCCAACGGATGAAGCAGTAACGAAACTTGCCACTTGTCCCTTACAACTTGTCCCTTACAAAGGAGTGAGTTTGCATGGCTGAAACAATCACATTGCCGCTCGTGCCGTTGCGGGGAGTTGTCATTTTCCCGAACATGATTATGCACCTTGACGTCGGGCGCGACAAATCGGTCAATGCACTCGAAGCGGCAATGGTGGACAATCGCCGAATCTTTTTGGTCGCGCAAGACGATTCGGAAGACGGCACAAGCGACGGCGAACTTTTTGAGGTCGGTACAATTTCCGAAATCCGCCAGATAATCAAGTTGCCCGACGGCAATGTCCGCGTACTCGTCGAAGGCATAAATCGCGGCATCGTTCACGAACATCACCTGTCCGAAAAAGGCAACTACGACGTTATCGAAATCACGCCGCACGAAGACACGTGGGACGAAAGTCTCGAAACCGAAGCCCTCGTGCGCGGCGTCGTTCGCAAGTTTGAGGAGTGGGTCAAACTCAGCAAGCGAATCCCGTCCGAAACTTTTATCGCCGTGACGATTCTCGAAGACTTCGGGCGGCTCGCGGATTTAATCGCCAGTCACCTGAATTTGAAACTCGAAACGAAGCAGGCGATTCTTAACGCGTTGTCGGTTGAGGAGCGGCTCGAAAAGCTTTACGCCGTGTTGACGCGTGAACTTGAAATTTTGCAAATGGAGTCGCAGATCAATCAGCGCGTCCGTCACCAAATGGAAAAGTTGCAAAAAGATCACTACCTGCGCGAACAGCTCAAGGCGATTCACAAAGAACTCGGCGAAGAAGAAGACAGCGGCGAAGAAGCGTCCGAATATCGCAAACGTTTGGCTGACGGCGATTATCCCGACGAAGTTCGCGAAATCGTCGACAAAGAGTTGACGCGCATGTCACGACTGCCGACAATGGCGTCCGAAGGCAACGTTATCCGCACTTACGTCGAGTGGCTTTTGGATTTACCGTGGCGCGTGTCGACGACCGACGCAATGGACATCACCGAAGCGGCGAAAATCCTTGACGCTGAACACTACGGTCTTGAGAAAGTCAAAGAACGCATCCTTGATTTTTTGGCAGTCAAGGCGTTGACAAAAGACAAGCCCGCGCCGATTTTGTGTCTCGTGGGACCGCCGGGCGTCGGTAAAACTTCGTTGGCGTCGTCTGTTGCCCGTGCCATGCGTCGAAAATTCATTCGTGCAAGTTTGGGCGGCATTCGCGACGAA
>JAFVBP010000113.1 GCA_017479925.1 Selenomonadaceae bacterium
GTCAATCATCTTGACGAAACAATTCATCATCACGGTTTGCCTGGAAGAAACGCCCGTGGTGTCAAGCTTCAACCAACGCACGGCGCGGCTTTTCCACACGTACAAACGCACGCGATTTCTGTTCGAGATTCTGTATCGGTCAGCGACGTTTTATCTACGGTACCTGCGCCAGATCAACAAACTTTCCGACGAAATCGAAGAACAGTTGCGCAAGTCAATGCGAAATTCGGACATACTGCGGCTAATGGAGTTGCAACGCGGCTTGACGTACTTCAACGCGGCTTTGCGTTCCAATGACGCGGTCTTCGAGAAACTTTTGCGACTGCGAAACAACCGTTCCGTCGAAGGCATTTTGGAGATTTACGAGGAAGACGAAGACTTACTCGAAGATGTCATCATCGAAAACAAGCAGGCACGCGAAATGGTCGAGATGTACAGCCAAATTCTGTCGCAGATGGCGGATATTTTTTCGTCGATAATTTCCAACAACCAGAACATGGTCATGAAATTTCTTGCGGCAATGACGATTATTATCGCGGTGCCGACGGTTATCGCAAGTTTTTTCGGCATGAACGTGCCCGTGCCGCTTGCCGAAAACACCTTCGGATTCGTTATTGTCATTGCGATTGCGCTTCTGGCGTCGATTGGTGCCGCGATTGTCTTTTGGCGAAAACACATGTTTTGGGGCTGAGTGTTACTTTTCTTTGTCAGCGCCAAAGAAAAGTAACCAAAAGAAAGGCGCTTTGACCCGGAATTTTCGCATCACGCGAAAAACTCCGGGCGGTCGCACGTCCTGTGCGACCGTGTTGTCGCTACGGTTTGCTATCACGGCTGAAAGGAGTGTTCCTGTTTGGAAACGATTTACGGCAAAGTCAACACGGCGATTTCGTTCGCCAAAGGCATCGAGGACGAGGCGCGTCAACAGATTCAACGCATGTGCGATTACGAATTCACGGCGGGCAGCAAAATCCGCATAATGCCTGACGTGCACGCCGGCAAAGGTTGCACTATCGGCACGACTATGACCGTCACCGACAAGGCGGTACCCAATATCGTCGGCGTCGACATCGGTTGCGGCATGTACACCGTCAAACTTGCCGACACGGAAATTGATTTCGCACGCGTCGACGAAGCGGCTCATTACATCCCGTCGGGCAAAAACACTTGGGATTTTCGGCAAGAGCACTTCACGTTGAGCGACTTGAATTGTTTTCGCAGTCTCAAAGATTCGCGACGGCTTGAACGTTCAATCGGCACGCTCGGCGGCGGCAACCATTTTATCGAAATTGACCGCTCAAATGACGGCACGTTTTACCTGATTATTCACACGGGCAGCCGAAATTTGGGCAAGCAGGTCGCCGAAATTTATCAGCGGCTGGCGATTGACTTGGCTCGCGGCAAAGATAAATATTTCGCTCAGCGCGACGAAATTATCGCCGTGTACAAGTCGATCGGTCGCAAGACGGAAATTAAGTCGAAGCTCGCCGAACTTGAACGTGAATATCGCGGTCGCAAGGCGTCAATGCCCGAAGATTTGTGCTACGTTCACGGGAAATATTTTCATCAGTACTTGCACGACATGGAACTTTGCCAAACTTTTGCGCGACGTAACCGCGAACTCATTGCGAAAATTCTGCTCGGCAAGTCGGGCTTGACTGCCGTCGAAAGTTTCCACACGATTCACAATTACATTGACATCGGCGAAATGATTATCCGCAAGGGTGCCATTGCCGCGCACGACGGCGAACGCGTCCTGATTCCGATTAACATGCGCGACGGCTCGGTTTTGGCTGTCGGCAAGGGCAACGCCGATTGGAATTTCAGCGCGCCGCACGGAGCCGGGCGAATCATGTCCCGCACGCAGGCGAAAGTTCAGCTCAGCATGACCGATTATCAAAACTCGATGGCGGGCATTTACACGACTTCCGTCAACGAAGGCACGCTCGACGAATGTCCGCAAGCTTACAAATCGCTCGACGACATTATCGACGTTATCGGCGACACGGTCGACATTGTCGAAGTCATGAAGCCCGTGTACAACTTCAAGGCGGGCTGAATCATGGACACGATTGAATTTCGTTTGAGCGCGTTCAGATACAACGGCAACAAAATTCCGACGGCGGTCGCCGATATTTACGTCAACGGGCAACCGCTGTTTGAAAAATTTTTCATGGAAAACGCGCCGATTCCCGTTGCCGAACTTCACGAAAATTTGTCCGCGAAATACAAAGACGAAGCCGTCCAAATTCTCGGTTGCGGTTGCGGTGTGACGCTGTGTTGTCCTGTTTTCGTCACCGTCAAAGTCGGCGCGGATACCGTCATTTGGACAGATTTTCTCTACGCGGACGACACGAAGTCTGTCGGCGAATTCGTCTTCGACAAGACGCAATACTTTCGCGAAGTCGACAAGCTCAAACGTTGGCGCGAAACTGATTCGTTGACCGTCGAATACGGCGGCGTCGAATGCGGCGAAATAACTTTGGTCGTCATGAAAGGCGCGCAGGCTTACAACTTTTACTTCGACGAAAATTTGGATGACCCGTTGCCCGCGCTGGTGAAATTTTTCAACGCTGTTCGTAACGGTGACGATTTTGCCGAAGCGAAACTCATGCGTTACGATGACCGCGTTGACTTCAAGCTGTCGTTCAAGCCGTGGACGGACGGGCAACTTCGCTTTGTCGCCGAACTTGTTTGGCAAAACGTTACCTTGTGCGAATACCTCAGCCGCGACGAACTTGCCGACATGCTCAAAAGAATTTTCGACGGGCTGTTGACCGACAAATATTTTCCGTA
>JAFVBP010000114.1 GCA_017479925.1 Selenomonadaceae bacterium
CAATCTCGTACTCGACGAAACAAGTTACCTGTCCTTGACGGGCGACACGTATTTGACGGGCTTCACGGGCGACGCGTCACACATCATCACCAACGGACATAATCTTTATGTCAATAATCAACTTTACGGCTCCGCGACCGACACGTTGACGGCTTCGACGGTTGCGGCTTCGACGGGCGGCTTGACGTTCAGCTCGGACGGTTTGACGTTGACGGTTGATTCGACTTACGCGGGCACGGGCGTCAACTTGAACGACGCGCCGTCAGTCGTCAACGTTGACGCTTCAAACGCGGGAGATTTCTCAAGCGGCTTCACGCTTTACGGCAACGCGCAGAACAACAACCTGCAGGGCAGCTACAACACCTCGAACACCATTTGGGGCGGCACGGGCAACAACACCATGTCGGCTGGCGCGTTCCTCGACACGTTCATTTACACGGGCGGCGGCAATGACGTGGCTTATTTCACGCCGAACGCCGACCGAATTTATCTGCTCACGGACATTGTCGGCGTTGTTCACAACGGGACGAATTACGAACTTCGCACGCCGACGGGCAACACGCTCACTTTGGTGACGAACAGCAGCGGCGATTACGACCAAATTTTCTTCACGACCGACGGCAACTTGAAAACCGCGCAGATTGGCGACTCGGCTTCGACGGCGATTCCTTACATGGGCGCGGACTTGACGACAATGGCTCAACCGGGCACCTTGGTTGTCACGGGCAGCGCGGACGAAACTTTAACGTTTGAAGACGGCTCGACTTACACATTTGAAGGCAGCAACTACGACATTCGACTTGACGGCTCGACGGGAAAAACTTTCGTCAACGTCTACAATGTCGACGCGTCGAACTCTTTCGGCAACGACATCATCTTCGGCGACGCGAACTCGAACGTCATCATCGAAGGCGGCGGCAACAATACGCTTTGGGGCGGCACGGGAGCTGCGGCAGATTACCTGCAGGGCGGCACGGGCGTCGACGTGTTCTATTGCGGCAAGTCGGACGGCAACGACATAATCGCCAACGCGTCAATCGCCGACAGCGTCAACCTCTACGACGTGACGTTGGCTGACATCATTTCCGCGACGGAAGTTGAAGACGTAAACAACGGCACGGGCACGATTTCGCTGACGTTCAACACGGGCAACACGCTCACCGTTCAAGGCACGGACTCCATGAGCGCGGCGTTCAATTTGGCGGACGGCTCAAGTTGGCGTTATCATCGCGGCACGGGCACTTGGCAGAGCGCGTAACTGCAATTAGGAATTTGGAATTAGGAATTGTTACGTTGCTGACCGCAATGGTAAATTCGGCTGACATGGATGTCAGCCGCTCCCGCAGTTGAAACAGGATGTTTCACCTGCGGGCACACGAGCTGCGGATTGTCGACAACATGCGCGGTACCAACACCGTCGCCCGCCGCGTAGGCGCGTCTTTCTTTGCTACTTTCTTTCCACGCGGAAAGAAAGTAGATTTCAAAAAATAAAACTTACGAATTAGCTTCGGATAAGCGACGACGCAACGGTCAACGCGAATTGCGCAATGTGACGGCGGCGGTTGTCGATTACCTTCGTTGATAGTATAATGCGGTGAAATTCGCAATTACTGTCAACGGAGGTTTTTGTTTTGGACATCGTGCCCATATTACTGCACACGCTTTTGGTCGCGTTCCTGATCGCAATGAACGGCTTCTTCGTCGCGGCGGAATTCTGTTGCGTGAAGATGCGCCCGTCACGATTGGAAACGCTGATTCAGGAAGGCAACACCCGCGCCAAATACGCGAAAAAATTAATCGACGAACTCGACGAGGCGTTAAGCGTCACACAGCTCGGAATAACTTTGGCGTCGCTCGGACTCGGCTGGGTCGGCGAACCGTTCGTTGCCGCGCTAATTTCACCGTTAATATTCGCGGCGGGCTTCGGCGAAACCGTCACGCACACAATTTCGTTCGCACTGGGCTTTTCGCTGATAACCGCAATGCACATTATCTTGGGCGAATTAACGCCGAAATCAATGGCAATCGCCGCCGCCGAAAAAATTTTGCTCAACATTGCGTTGCCGATGCTCGTCTTTTGGAAAATCATGTACCCGTTCGTCTGGCTGCTCAACAAAACCGCGGGCTTCGTCACGCACCACTTGGGCTTGACGGTCTCCGAAGGCGAAATCGCGCACAATCCCGAAGAAATTCGCCTGCTCATGAAGGAAAGCCGCAAACAAGGTTTGGTTGACGACACGGAAGTTGACTTCGTCGACAACGTCTTTGACTTCACCGAACGCCACGTGCGCGAAATCATGGTGCCGCGTCCCGACATGGTTTGTCTGTACCTCAACAAAACTTACGAAGAAAATCTCGCGACGATTCTCGAAGAGGAGATGACGCGTTATCCGCTGTGCGACGAGGACAAAGATCACATCGTCGGCTTCGTGCACATGAAAGATTTGACCAAGTTCATGCTTCAAGGCAAAAAGAAACCGAGTTTCAAACGCCTTGCGCGAAAAGTTTTCTTCGTGCCCGAAAGCATGGATGTCAGCTTGTTGCTCAAAACCATGCAGAAAAATCGTTCGCAGTTGGCGATTGTCGTCGACGAATACGGCGGCACGGCGGGCATGGTCACGATTGAAGACATCGTCGAGGAGATTGTCGGCGAAATTCAAGACGAGTTTGACGAAGAACGTCCCGACGCCGAACAGCGCGGCGAAAATCTTTTTTCCGTCGATGCGAAAATGTTGCTCGAAGAACTTGAAGACGAATTCGCCATCAAAATCGACGACGAAAATGTCGACACGGTCGGCGGTTGGCTCAACGACAGGCTCGGCGGCGAACCGCGTGTCGGGCAGTCGGCGGCGTTTGACGGCAATACTTTTTACGTCGAGGAAGTCGAAGGTCTGCGAATTACCCGCGTGCTGATTCGTTTGGCGAAAAAATCCGCGCCCGAAGATTGACGGTCGACGAAATTTTTCAACCGTGCGAAAATCCGTGCCCGAAATTTTACGCAATCAAAAAGCCGTCGACGTTGAATCGGCGGCTGTATTTTTTTGTTGGTCGGGGTGACAGGATTTGAACCTGCGACATCAAGTTCCCAAAACTTGCGCGCTACCCCTGCGCTACACCCCGTGCGGAAAATTTTACACAACGGCGGTTGCAGTGTCAAGGAGTGCTTTGTCCATGAGCGTCAACGTAACGTCAAGCTCGTGCTGCTTGAGGAAAGTTTTAATCGCGTCGACGGCGACGGTCAACGCTTCACGCGGCGGATAACCGTAAATTCCGCTCGAAATCAGCGGGAAGGCGACGCTTGACAAATTTTTTTCGACGGCAAGTTTCAAGCTGTTGACGTAGCAGTTGCGCAGTAAAGTTTCTTCGCCGCGTTGACCGCCGTGCCAAATCGGTCCTGCCGTGTGAATTACGAATTTCGCGGGCAAGTTGAATCCGGGCGTGATGACTGCTTCACCCGTCTGAATTGGCGACAACTCGTCGCAAGCAGCTTGAAGTTCACGGTAGCCCGCCGCACGGAAAATCGCGCCGCACACGCCGCCGCCCGCCAAAAGCTGAGTGTTCGCCGCGTTGACAATGGCGTCAACTTCAAGGCGCGTGATGTCCGCCTGCAAAAATTTCAACGACATAAAATCACCTCGCAAAATC
>JAFVBP010000009.1 GCA_017479925.1 Selenomonadaceae bacterium
CCGCAGTCAAATACGCGTCGAAACAACACCGTCAACGCGCCGAAACTATCGTTCACACCGAACTTGCGCGGGCTTACAATCAAGGTGCTCACGACGGAATTTTGGCGGCTCAACGCGCAGGTCTGATGAATCACTGCGAAATGGTTTGGTCGACGGCGGGCACCAATCGCGTTTGCGGACGTTGTTTGTCGCTCAAAGATACCGTTGTAGGGCGTACGAACGAGCAAGGCGTCCAACTTCCGCCGCTTCATCCGCGTTGTCGGTGTACGATTATTTACCGCGAAACTTCGTTGACTTCAAAGCCGACGGGTGGTAATGTACCGACGGGAGCACCGCTTTTCCCGCGTCAACAGCACTTTTCGACTTCGGATGAAAACATTCGGGCGACTAATCCGAATTACGCTTTGGGTGTAGCTTTTCAAAACAACTGCCAAAAATGTGTTCCTGCTTACGAAATGCGAATGCGCGGCTACGACGTGGAAGCTCGCCCAACGTTTGACATAAAAACCGACGCTTTCGCGCAAGATTGGTCTATTGTTTTTGAAAATCATGTAATTGAAAGTGGTTTTGCGGGGTCGGGCAAGTCGGACGTTATTCGCCTCATGAAATCATTTGGCGACGGAGCACGCGGCGAGGTTTACGTTAAGTGGGCAAACGATGCCAACGCTCATGTCTTCGTTGCCGAAAATCGCAACGGTGAAGTTTATTTTCTCGATCCGCAGACAGGCGAAACCGACGTGGAATATTACTTTCAGTTTGTCAAAGACGGCTTGACAAAGCTTTTGCGTATGGATAATCTTGAGCCGAACGAGAAGCTCATCAAGTGGTTTTGTAAGGAGGTCAAACATGATAACTCTTAAAGAAGCGATGCAATTAATCCAAGCGTACCTTCCTGAAGGTTTCGAGCTTTGTGATTCGTATGGAGAAGCTCAAGGTAAATATGTTTTTAATGCACACAACTCGAAAGGTGATACCCCACCGAGCGGGATTAATTGGACGGTCGATCAGAAAACGGGCGAGTGCAAAAACGAACGCCTCGAACGAGAATTTTTAGCTCCTTACGCACCGATTCGCGGTTACAAAAAACTCGGCGAATTCGATTGAATGACAACTGAATAACGACGCCTTCGGGCGTTTTTTTGATTGGAGGATTTATGACTTGTCAACTTTACAACGAGGACTGCCTCGAAGGCATGAAACGGCTTGCCGACAATTCGGTTGATTTAATCGTCACCGACCCGCCTTTTGCCGTCGGTTTAACGTCGAACGGAATTCGCGGCACGTATGAAGACTTGAACTTGTTGCGTCCGTTTTGGGAACTTTGCTTGACCGAGTGGCGGCGCGTGCTCAAAGACGGCGCACAAATTTACGTCAATACGGACTGGCGCACGTATCCGTTTTTGTATCCGATACTGCAGAAATTTTTTGTGCCGCGCAACTTAATCGTCTGGGATTTAATGTGGCTCAAGGCGGGCAACTTTTATCGCTACACGCACGAGCTGATAATTTTCGCCTCGAACGGTGCAATGACACGAACATTCAGCCCGTCGGAAACCGACATTTGGCGAATCCGTTGCGTTATTAACCGTCAGCAACAGAAACGTCGACATCCCGCCGAAAAGCCCGTGGAACTGTGCGAAAAGATGATTTGCAATTCGTCACGTGAAGGCGACACCGTGCTTGATTGTTTCGCAGGTTCAGGCACGACGGGCGTCGCTTGCGTCAACACCAACCGAAACTTTGTCGGCTTTGAAATTGACGAGCGATTTTTCACCGTCGCACAAAAACGAATAGATGAGGCGATTGCTCAACGCGAACAGTCGCTTTTTTGATTGGAGGTAACAGTATGAAAATCACGGCACGAATAGCCAAAGCGGACGAACACTTGGTTTTCGGGTGGGCGTCAATGGCAACCGACAAAGCCGGAATACCCGTCGTTGACAGCGTGGGCGACATAATTCCGATCGGCGAACTTGAAAAGGCGGCGTACAACTTCGTCGAATTTCACGGTCGAGGCGGCGAAATGCACGCGAAATTTGACGTGGCGCACGTCGTTGAAAGCGTCGTTTTCACGCCTGAAAAAATCGCGGTACTCGGTCTGTCGGGCGAAATTCCGCAAGGCTGGTGGATCGGACTTCGCGTCACTGACGAGGAAGTTTGGCAAAAAATCAAAGCGGGCGTCTACACAATGTTGTCAATCGGCGGTCGCGCAACACGGGAGGATTTATAATGACAAATTTGACGAATCTTGAAATCAACGAAGTTTCACTGGTCGACGAGGGCGCAAACCCCGAAGCCGACATTTTGCTTTTCAAACGCAACGAAACCAAATCCGCTGAAACCGACGCGAAAGTTGACGTTCAACCCGAAACTCAAGCTGAGAATTTCGACGAACTTACGGCGACGCTGAAAACTTTGACGGACAAGCTCAACGCGCAAATCGAAAAAGCCGAAGACGCCGAATTTCACAAAATCGCCGAGCGGTATGAAATTTTGGGCACGGACGCCGACAAACTCGCGCCAATGCTCAAAGCCGCGTCGAAAACCAATCCTCAACTGTACGAAACGGCAATTCGCGTTCTTGACGGTGCACTCGAAGCCGTCAAAAAGTCGGGCACTTTCGACGAACTTGGCAAGACGGGCACGAATCACGAGACGCCCGACGTTCAGAAAATCGCGGCACAAATTCAGAAGTCGCAGCCGAATTTGACTTGGCGACAGGCTCTTGACGCGGCGTATTTGCAACATCCCGAACTTCAGTAGGTGAGCGACATGGGCAACGAATTTACGCTTGATTTTGAATTTGAGGCGGCAACCGTCGACGAAGCGCGAACGAAAATCGCCGAAATTCGCAAGGCGTTCGGTGACAACGTGCTGATAAAAGTTCATTACGTCGATCGGCGCGAAAAAGTTTTCGATGCGTTCGACATTTGGGCGGAGAAGTTGGCAACCGAATTTGAAAAATTTGGAGGTGCGAAAAATGTTCACAAGCACAACGGTTAATCAAAGTTTCACGCG
>JAFVBP010000115.1 GCA_017479925.1 Selenomonadaceae bacterium
AAAAAAGCCGCTCTCCACACGAAGGGCGGTTTTTGATTTATTCGGGCGCGGTGAGTTGTCGAACGTTGTTGCCCGCGTTTAAAGTCACAATGTCCAAATCGAAATTTCCGGGCAAGCCGCGACTGTTGAGTTTCGATAGCAAAAATTTTCGGGCATTGTCGTCGGCGCGGAGTAATAAACCATCTTCGCGAACGGCGCGGCGGCCTTGTTTGGCAACATCTTCGGCTACCCAAGCGTTTTGCTCTTCGATTGTGATTTTCGACGCCAAAAGTCCCGCGTCTTGCAAATGAACGTTGAACGAACTCACGTCGGCGTAAATGTCCAAAATCTTGCTCGACGGCAGGAAAACTTTGACCTTGTTGCCGAACGTGCTGTCGCGCATAACTTTCACGTCGTTCCAATCGAAGCCGCAGACGATTGTTCCCGAATAATCCATCAGAAATTTTCGCGACGTGCCGGGCATGTGGACGTTCAGGAACGGAATTTTCTTGTCAACGTCGACGGAGACGGTCGAAGTGAATTTTTCTCTGACCAGCGCAAGTTCACACACGTCTTGAATTTCTTCGTAAATGATGCTTTGCAGTTGCTCGAACGACATGCGCTGTTCTTCTTGGATTCGTTGCTGTTCTTTGGCTTTGCGGTGCTTGTTGAAGAAGTAAGCCGCCGCTAATGTCACCGCGACGACGACAATCATTGCCGCAAGCGTCGAACCGAAGTTTGACGTTGTCGCTGCCGACGGGACGACGACAACCGTTTGTTCGGGCGTCATTTTAAATCAGCCTCCCATTGTGTGACAGACGCGTGAACTTTGCTCATGTCGATTGACGGCTCGACTTCGACGCCGCAATCTGCGAAAATTCTAGCCGAAAAATTTTTCTGCGGGTGTCCTGCGGGGACACAGGCAACAAAAAATCTGCTCGAACATTTCGGGCGGATTTTGATTTTCTTCGCGAAACGTGCTATGATTGTCCGAATTTCAGCCGAAAGGAGGTGTTCCGCATGGATTTCACGAAAGTCACCGCAAACCTTGAAAAGCTCGGCTACACGGTCACCAGTTTTGACACGGCAGATGACGCGGCGGATTATCTTGACGCGCAAATTCGCGACAAAACCGTCGGTTTCGGCGGCTCCGTCACGCTTGAAAGCATGGGTCTTTTCGACAGGCTCGCGCTCAACAACGACGTTTTTTATCATAACCGACTGCCGGGCGGCAAAACCACCAACGAAGTTCGCAAGGAGGCCAACGCCGCGCAGATTTACCTGTCGAGTGTCAACGCGCTTGCCGAAACGGGCGAAATCGTCAACATTGACGGCGTCGGCAACCGCGTCGCGTCAATTTCGTTCGGGCACGAAAAAGTTTATCTCGTCGTCGGCGAAAACAAAATCGCTCCAAACTGCGACAAAGCTCTGTGGCGGGCAAGAAATATCGCCGCGCCGAAAAATGCCCAACGTCTGAAGGCGAAAACACCCTGCGCGAAGAAAGCCGACCGTTGCTACGACTGCGAAAGCCCCGGCAGAATTTGTTGCGCAGTCTCGATTCTGCTGTCGGCACCGATTCGCAGTAACATCGAAATCGTTCTGATTCACGAGGAGCTGGGATTCTGACTTGAACACAGTCCGCACAAAAAAATTTACGGGCGACCTCTACCGAGGCAACGCCCGTTTTTGATTTATTGTAAGCTGTTAATTTCCGTCTGCAAACCATGAACGGATTGTTGAAAATGCCGCTGTTCATGCCAATCGCGCCGTCAAGCTCTGTCTCAACGATTGCCGACGTGCCGATAACCATACTGCCAATGCAATGACAAAGCAACATGTTGAATTTTTCTTGGCATTTTATTTTTTACCGCGTTTATCGTTATTGGAGGCGGCGAAGAAGTTCAGCACGTCGTCGACAAACTTTCGTGCCGCCAATTCGGATATGACGGCGCGTTTTTCGTTGGCGGAAATTTCTGCGCGAAGTGATTTCAACTGCGGGTCAAGCTTGCCTGCCTTGAGCGATTCGATTGCGATTCTGTCGGCCTTGAGCGTCAACAACAGCTGTTCGAGTTGCGGCTTGCACTCCGACAAAAATTTTTTCGGCAAGCGTTTGAGCAAAGTTTGAGCGGCGCGTTCGGCAATGTCAATTTGACGTTCAAGCGACGTGAAGTCTGCGGAACCTTTCCTGCGCACGTCGTTTATCACCAGGTAAGCGGCAGTGGCGAATTCGGGCGCGTCGGCAGCTCCGACTTTAGCCCAAGAATTTTCCATGTGACGCGAGTGTTCGGCGAAAATTTTCATCTGCGGCGCGAGTTTGCCGAATTGTTCGGTCAAAACTCTGTCCCAAGCTTCGTCGGCGTCGTAAACTGCGGGATTGTTCGCGTAAATCGCGCCCGTCGCCAAAGCAATTTTCGACAGCTGAACCTGCTCCATCGGGTTGAAAAAAATCGCCGTCATCTTCGCGGACGGAAGATTTTCAATCGCGCCGAGAGCCAATTTGACGTTGCGGTTGCCGTCGGGCGTCAAAGGATAATCGTTGACGGGATAATTCCACCACACGCCAATTTCGCGCCCGAAAATTTTGTTGACGTTGGCAAGTTCGGCGTCGGTTATCCCGTCGCAAACAACGCCGCGACCGGTGCACAAAACGACGATTTTCGGGTCAAGATTCGCCGCCAAGTCGCGGGTGTACGGCTTGACTTTGTCGCCTTTAATCATGTCGTCGAAGTAATATTCCGTCGGCACCATGATAAGCGGGGCAACGTCTTTGTACCGTTCGTGCAGGTTTTTATTGACGCGATTCAAAAATTGCGCGTGAAGTTCGCCGCTTTCGTGATGATTGCCTTTGTCGTCTTTAAGGTCGTCGAAGAAAACCGCGAAATCCCGCACGCCGACATTGTAAAGCGCGTCGAATTTTTTAATCAGCGCACGAAAATCTTCGTCGCCGCGTGTGCCGCTGTAGTTCAAATCCAGACCGGGGCTGACGGCGAAGATAAATCGAACGTTGTTTTCTTTCGCGACGGCAACGAGTTTTTCCAGTTCGGCAAGTTTGTCGGCAGGATACGGCTCGCGCCATTTGTCGCGGTGATACGGGTCGTCTTTCGGCGCGTAAACGTACGAATTCAAATTGTTTTGTCGGCAGAAATCCAAAATGTCCGCACGGTCGTCGAAAGTCCAGGGCGTGCCGTAAAAACCTTCGACGACGCCGCGCAAAGGTATTGGAATTGCTTGAGCCGATCCGCTGAAAGTCAACGCAACCAACGTCAACAAAATCAGCCGACGAAGAAATTTTTTCATGTGACTTGCTCCTCTGCAGGGAATTTATTTGAAAAATACGGCGTACAGCACACCGACTGCAATACTGATTGCCGAAACGGTTATTATCTGCCCGTGGTTCATTGCCGAATCAATTTTGGCGGCAAGTTTGTCAATCTTGTCGTCGAGCTTGTTAATGCGGTCGTTGAGTTCTTTGCGCGTGTCGTCAATCTTCGTGTCGAGCTTGTCAATCTTGGTGTTGAGTTCTTTGCGCGTGCTGTCGACTTTAGCGTCGAGCTTATCCATGCGGGCTTCGAGTTTGTCTTGACGGTTTTCGAGCCTGTCCATGCGGTCGTTAAGGTCTTTGCGCGACTCGCGGAATTCGTTGTGAAGATAATCAAGCCGCATCAAAATTAAATCGTCCGCAGTCATCGGGATAATTCGCGAAGTTTGCTCTTTCGGTTGAGTTTCGGGCATGTAAATCACCTCCAAACTGCTTGAATCGCGTACAAACTACTTGGCTTGTTGCTCCTGGTATTGACGGAAATTTTTCAGGACGCAAATCGGGCGTTTCTGCGACGCGTTGCCGAACGGATTATCAATCAGCAGGTCGGAGGCAAGTTGCGCGTTCATGCCGGGCGTTGCGGCGACAATCCGCGAACGTTTCAGGTCGTTGACGTCGGCAATCATCGCGCCGAAACAATTCAAACGTGACTTGAGCGCGGCGACAACTTGATCGGGATTTTCGGGACCGTAAACGACGCATTTGTCGAACGGCGGCATCGTGCCCGTCACGTCGTCAATCAAGGCCGCTTGCCTGCCGCCCCACTTGTAGAAAAGTCCGCGTTGACCGATAATTTTGCCGAGGAAGCCGCCAATCAATGCGAACGTGACGTGCCACTCGCCTTCTTTTTCCATGAGCGCCTGCATACCGTGCGGCGTCGCCAACGAGCCGTAATCGGGAATGAATCGGCAACAGAATTTCGCCAAACCGCTGATGTGCATTTCGTCGGGGCGGACAATGTTGCCCTGCGTTATCGCAACGACGCTTTCTGCCACGGTGATAACGTCGTCTTCGCCGCAAATTCGCCGCGTGTAACGGTCGATCATGTCGACAATGTCATCTTTCGGCGTCAAAATTCGCGTGGTTATCGGGACAATCTCAACGTTCATAAAAAATCCTCCGTTAATCTTGGACGAGGTGCGAGCCGGTGAGTTTCGCCAACTCTTCGGCTGTCAAAAAAATTCGCGTCATTGACCAACGCATTTCGTGCCGTCCGACTTCACGATAAAGAATTTCAATCGGAAAGTCAACCATGTGCGCAACGGCGGCTTCAAGCGAAAAATTTTTGCGCGCCGTCAACGTGACTTGCGCGACGAGTTTAACGCTCTGTTTGTGTTCAATGACAAGTGCCTCGAAGTAGTCATCTTCACGCGGGACGCCTTCGCGTTCGATTTTTCCGCGCACGTTCATGCCGTCGTATTGCTCAAACGGCAGTTGCGGATGACAAATCGCGTCGACGATCATTGCCGACTGCGTGCCTTCGTTGCGGAATTCAATCGTCGTTGCGACCGTCACGGATTTTTCGTCGCGGGCAATGATTTCAAACGGCGTGCGGTTTTCGATGTGCGGAACGACTTTTTCTTCGCGACCGTGCCAATAAACCGCAAGCACAAGAATCACGATTGAAATCGCGACCGCAATACCAACGAGTATCGTTACCAAAATTTTTCAACCCCTCAAGCAAAGTTTTTTAACCGCAAGATTGTACACGAAAACTTTTTCGCGGGCAACCTTCGCAACAAAAAATCGACGGTGAATGTTACTTTTCTTTTGGCGCAAAAGAAAAGTAACCAAAAGAAAACAGCCCGCAGGTGATACATCGTGTATCAACTGCGGGCAGCGGTCGACATCCGTGTCGGTCGGGACTTCCGTTGTTGCAAACATTTTCGCACAAAAAAACCCGTCGCGTTTGACGGGTAAATTTTTATTCGCAGCGGATATGTTTCGTGAATTCGTCGACGCCGATTCGCGCCAAAAAATCTTTCAAGCGTTCGCCTTTGCGTGCGTTCGTCGTGAAAAAATTTATCGCCGCGTCGACAATTTCGAAAAGCGTATCTTCGTCGCGCACGGTCAAAAACTCTCGACCGCCAAAAAGAATTTTGAATTTGCCCGCGCCGACAATGCCGATGTCGTTCGCGTCGACCTTCATGCAGTTATGCGGGCAACCCGTCACGCCGACCGTAAATTTCGCGGGAAAAATTTTGTTCGCGTGTCGACCTTCGATTTCGCGGGCAATTTTCGGCGCGTCAATCAATCCGAAACGACAAATTTCACTGCCTTGACATGTGGTGACGGTTTTCAACGTCGCGCCATTCGTGCAAAGTTCAAGACCGTTGACCGCGCAGAAATTTTCGACGGCGGCAAAATTTTCTTCGGCAATGAACGGCACGGAAATTTCTTGTCGCGAAGTCAAATGAACTTGTCCGCGCCCGAAAGTTTCTGCCAAAGTTTGAATCGCGCCGAGTTGAGTTGCCGTGAAATTTCCGCCCGAAGACTTCACGCGCACGCCGAAAAAATTTTTGTCCCGTTGACGCAAAAAATGTTTCACGACGCCTCCAACGGTATGAAACTGAACGTCGCGTAATCGAACAGCCCGCGTGCCGTCAATTTCAGTTCGGGAATTACGGGCAGCGACATGAAAGTCAGCGTCATGACGGGTTCGACGTTCTGCGAGATGCCCAAAATTTCGTGCGCTTTGGCGTGCAAGTCGTCAAGTTTCGTTTTGAATTCTTCGCCGTGCAACGTGCTCATCAAACCGGCAATCGGCAACGGAATCGACGCAATGACTTCGTCGCCGTCAACCAAAACCATGCCGCCTTCGAGCCGAATCAACGCGTCGACGGCACGGAAAATTTCTTCGTTCGAGGCACCCGCCGCGATGATGTTGTGCGAATCGTGCGCGACGGAAACGGCAATCGCGCCGCGTTTGAGACCGTAGCCGCTCAAAAGTCCGAGTCCGACTTTGCCCGTTTCGTGATGGCGTTCGACGACGGCAACTTTGCAAATGTCCCGCGCAGGTTCAAAGACGAAATCGCCCGTCGAATCGTGTTGAACGTCCGCGACAATTTTTTTCGTAACGACGCCGCCGGGGTCAATGCCGATAACGTGAACTTTCGCGCCCGTCAACTTCATGCGCAACCTGTCGACGGAAAAATTTTTCACACGCACGGAGCCGCGCACGGTCGAAATGTCCGCAGGAACAATTTCGGGCAGATATTTGCCGTCCGAAGCGACAAGTTCGCCGCCAATCCAAACTTTCGAGACGCGAAAATCTTTCAAGTCGTCGAGCAAAATTAAATCTGCGCGGGCACCAATTTCAATTGCGCCGCGGTCGCCCATTCCGATTGACTCCGCAACGTTGACGGTCGCCAACTGAATCGCGGTAATCGGGTCGAGACCTTCGGCGACGCACATTCTGACGTTTTTGTCCATGTGACCGAGTTCGAGAATCGTCTTCGGTTGACAATCGTCCGAACACAGCAACACGCGACGAGAATTTTTTTCCGTGACGCCTTTGACCAACGTTTTCAGGTTGTGGCAGGCGGAACCTTCGCGAATCAAAACGTACATGCCCTTGGCAATTCGTTCGTGCATTTCGGCGACGGTCGTGCATTCGTGGTCGCCGCCGACGCCCGCGCTCAAATAGGCGTTCAAGTCTTTGCCCGTCAAATTCGGCGCGTGACCGTCAATCAACTTGCCCATGTTGTGCGCGAGTAAAATTTTGTCGAGAACTTTTTCGTCGCAATTGATAATGCCGGGCGCGTTCATGAATTCGCCGAGACCGAAAATATTTTCGTCCGCAAGAAGTTCGCGCATGTCGTCCGCTTCAATGACGGCACCCGCGTCCTCAAACGGCGTGGCGGGCACGCATGACGGCATCGCGCAGATGACGTTCAATTTCGTGTGAGCCGCCGCGTCGAGCATGTAACGAATTCCGTCAAGTCCGCAGACGTTGGCGATTTCGTGCGGGTCGGCGATAATCGTCGTCGTGCCGCGGGGAACGATTAATCTGCCCAATTCTTCGGTGCTGACGTAACTTGATTCAACGTGAATATGCCCGTCGATAAAGCCGGGCGCGAGGAATTTGCCGCCCGCGTCGAAAACAATTTCGCCGTCGTAAACGTCGCGTCCCATGCCGACAATTTTTCCGTCAGCGACGGCAACGCAACAATCCGAATCGATTTCGCCGCTCAAGACGTTGACGATTTTGCAGTTGGTGATAACCAAGTCCGCACGAATTCTGCCTGCCGCCGCGTCAATCAAATGTTTCAGTTCGGCCTTTGTCACGGTGAAAACCTCCGTCAATCACAAAAACATGTACTTCAAAACGAACAGGACGGTCAAAATGTACATCAGCGGGGTGACGTCTTTGCCTTTGCCCGAAAACACGTGCAAAATCGTGTACGAAATGACGCCAAAGCAAATTCCTTCCGAGATCGAGTACATGAACGCCATCGAAAAAATCGTTATGTACGCGGGCACGGCTGTCAAAACGTCGCTCGTCCAATTAATTTTGGCGACCTGTTGCATCATCAAAAAGCCGACGATTATCAGCGCG
>JAFVBP010000116.1 GCA_017479925.1 Selenomonadaceae bacterium
ACCACACGGCAGGAACTCAATACCCGCATGGACAGAATCGAACAGCGTATTGATAATCTTGATACCAAACTCGACGAAACGCGCAAAGAATTGAGCAACAAAATCGACGCCTTGCACAACGAAATTAAATCGTCGACGGGGCACATTTCAATTGCAAACATTTCAACGGTCGGCATTGCCATTGGTGTGTTGTACTCGTTGATTTTCAAGTAACGAAAGGAGACAATCTTTATGCCTGCAGAAAAACTGCAATTCCAAGCGGAAACGAAACGTCTGCTTGACCTGGTAGTCAATTCGATTTACACGAACAAAGAAATTTTCTTGCGCGAACTCATCTCCAACGCAAGCGACGCGCTCGACAAACTGCGTATCGAAGCGTTGACGAACACCGCGCTTGCCGACGACAGCGAGCCGGAAATTTTCGTCGTGCCCGACGCCGCGACGAAGACCGTCACAATCAGCGACAACGGCATCGGCATGAACCGCGACGAAGTCATTGCCAACATCGGCACAATCGCCAAAAGCGGCACGAAAGATTTCCTCGACAAACTCCGCGAAGCGTCAAACGCCTCCTCCGCGCAGGAACTCATCGGGCAATTCGGCGTCGGCTTTTACAGCGCGTTTATCGTCGCCGAAAAAGTCGAACTCATCACCCGTCGCGCAGGCGAAACTTCCGCCGTCAAGTGGACTTCCGACGGCGCGGGCGAATACGAACTTGAAGACTGCGACAAAGATTCGCACGGCACGACGATTATTCTGCACCTGAAAGCCGAATTCACGGGCGACGACGACGAATATAATTTCACCGACGCTTACGAACTTGAGCGGCTGGTCAAAAAATATTCCGACTTCGTGCGCTACCCCGTCAAGATGAATTTCGAGGTCAAAGGCACGGGCGACGAGCCGCCGACGATTGAAATTCGCACGGTCAATTCAATGAAGCCGCTGTGGACGCGCAACAAATCCGACATCAGCCGCGACGAGTACAACGAATTTTTCAAGCAACAACTGCACGAGTGGGAGCCGCCGCAGGAAATTTTCCACGTCAAAGCGGAAGGCACCGTCGAATACACGGCACTGCTTTGCATTCCCGCGCACGCCGCGCAGAATTTGTATTACTCCGACTACGAAGCCGGTCTGCAACTGTATTCGCGCCACGTTTTCATCATGGACAAGTGCAAAGACTTCCTGCCCGACTGGTTGCGTTTCATGAAAGGTTTGGTTGATTCGCCCGACCTGCCGCTCAACATTTCGCGCGAAATTTTGCAACAGAGCGTCGAAGTCAAAGTTATCGGCAAGGCACTCGAAAAAAATATCCTCAAGCAGCTCGGCAAGTTGCTCAAGGACGAACGCGAACGTTACGAAACTTTCTGGCGCGAATTCGGCAAGTCGCTCAAAATCGGCGTGTACGGCAGCATGTTCGACACCAAAGCCAAAGACGCGCTCAAAGATTTGCTGATGTTCCAAACGTCGCGGGACGGAAAACTTTACACGCTTGCCGAATACGTCGAACGGATGCCCGAATCGCAGAAACAAATTTACGTCGCGGCGGGCGCAAATTCTTCGGCGATTGAACGTCTGCCGCAAATGGAACTGTTGCGCGAACGCGGGCTTGAAGTCATCTATCTGACCGACCCCGTCGACGAATTCGCGATTGAAGCACTGCACGAATACGCCGATAAACATTTCCAATCGATTACCCGCGAAGATTTCGAGCTTGACGATGCCGAATCGCAGAAAGTCAAAGCCGAAGTCGACGAAATTGCCAAAACGCAAGGCGACCTGCTCAAAGATGTCAAAGACGCGTTGGGCGACGCCGTTGCCGAAGTGCGCTTGACTTCGCGGCTCAAATCGGGCGCGGTGTGTTTGGCGACGGGCGCGAATTCGCCTTCGCTGACCATGGAAAAAACTTTCGCGGCAATGAACAACCCGCTGTTCAAGGCGACGCAAATTCTGGAACTCAACCCGAATCACGCGGTCTTCGCCAAACTCGAATCACTTCACGCGGCGGACAAAGATTCGCCCGACTTCAAAAACCTGTACAAGACGCTGTACTCCGTCGCGCTGTTGACTGAAGGCGTCATGCCGAAAGATCCCGTCGAACTTGCCAACACCGTCACCGAACTTTTAACGAAGTAACAACGTCAACGAAACTTCGGCCGTCATGGATGACGGCCGCCGTCGCCCGTCGCACGATACAGGATGTATCGTAGCGGGCGCAGTTTCTTTTGG
>JAFVBP010000002.1 GCA_017479925.1 Selenomonadaceae bacterium
GCACGGTTCCCCAACCGAAGCTTTGGGAGCTTGCCGATTCGCGACGGTTCCCCAACCGTCCGAATCTGATAGACCGAGCCGTTGTTCCCCAACGCGGGCTTGGTCGATGATCCGCAAAAAGTTTTCGCTGTGCCGAAAGCGGTCGCTGTCTTCGGGTCGACGTGTCGGTTGCGAGCTTGAAGTCTCATTCGCTAAAAAATTTACCCGGTTGCTGTGACGGATTGCGCCGTTCACGCTCCTAAGGTTGCGCCGAGCGAACTCTTGACTTGAGCTTAGACCGTCGGTTGACTTTGTGACATTGGCACGGGCGGCGTCGCTTGAACTGTTCGCGAATCCCCCGTTGACAGCCGTGCGTCCACCAAACGCTTCAACTGTCGGGCGCATGATATTACAGCGGGCGGTCAAGTGCAACACGGGGGGGGTATGACTTGGCATTGAAACAGAGCGCGTCACGGCGCGAAGTTTCGATTCCGAGGCGGCGAAACCAATCTTAAGATTTCGATTAAAACTTGAGGCGGTCGTCACTTGTGGCGGTCGATTTTTTTTTGTCGTTGCGCTGAATGTTACTTTTCTTTTGGCGCAAAAGAAAAGTAACCAAAAGAAAACAGCCTGCTACGATACATCCTGTATCGTGCGCAGGCGGCGGCCGTCCTCCAGGACGGCCGAATAACGGCGACGTTGTCATTACGCATTTCGCATTTCGCATTCAGCATTGCAGTTCACGCGGCGGCGACCGACATCCATGTCAGCCGATTAGCGTTGCGGCTTGTCGTCGACAAGTTGTCGTGCGTGTGGTAAATTGTTTGTGCTATCAAATGACGTTCCTTATGGACACCGGCATATTGTCACCGAACTAAAACCACCGCGCAGAATTGTGGAGCTACACGGTGGCTTTCGTTTTTGACACGGCGGCGCAAAAATCGCCTGCGACGGATGACGGTCGCCGTCGGTGCCTAAAACTATTGCCTATTGCCTATTGCCTATATATAATCGTCGTCGAAGTTTGTTTCGGAGGAATTCTTATGAGCGGACGAGACGGCGACGCGGTCAAAGATTTGACGGTCGGGGAACCTGCGCGGCTGATATTGTTCTTCACGTTGCCGCTTTTGGCGGGCAATGTGTTCCAACAGCTGTTCGGCTTCGTGGACACGCTGATAGTAGGGCGATTTTTGGGCGTCGAGGCGTTGGCGGCGGTCGGTTGCACGGGTCCGCTGATGTTTTTGATGTTGGGTTTCGTCGGCGGCATGACGAGCGGCTTTTCGATCTGTACGGGACAGCGTTTCGGCGCGAAAGATTTCGACGGCGTGCGACGGAGTGCGGCGATTTGCGTTGCGTTGAGTTTTGCGGCGTCGATTGTGCTGACGGTTGTCGGCGTGACGGGTTGCCGTGCGCTGTTGATTGCAATGGACACCCCGCCCGAAATTTTGGACGGCGCGTATTCGTTCATATCGATAATTTACGGCGGCGTGGTGATGTTCGTCTTTTTGCAGATGTTGACGAATTTGATTCGGGCACTCGGCGATTCAAAGATGCCGACGGTGATTCAGGCTACGACGTTGGTGATAAATATTTTGCTGGAGCCGGTTGCGATAATTTGGCTCGGCTTTGGAATTCCCGGTTCGGCGGCGGCGACAATCGTTGCGCTGACAATCGGGAACTTTTTGTGCCTCGTGTACATAAAACTGCGCGTGCCGTATCTTCACGTGCGGCGGGAAGATTTTGCCTTCGACAGAGCGTTTTGGACGGAGCATATGCGAATCGGCTTGCCAATGGGCTTTCAGTCGTCGATAATTGCGATTGGCGCGGTCGTGTTGCAAATTGCGTTGAACGGTCTCGGAAGTGTGGCGGTTGCAAGTTTCGCGGCGGCGCACAGAGTTGACGGCATTGCGGTCATGCCGATGATGTCGTTCGGCGTGGCAATGGCGGCTTACACGGCACAAAATTTCGGCGCGAAGAAATTCGATCGAATCGTCGACGGCGTCAAAAAATGCATTGCAATGGCGTTGGCGTTGTGCGTGCTGATTGCGGCTTTCAACATTTACTGCGGCGGCGCGATAATCGAGTTGTTTGTCGGCGCGGACGAAACGCAGGTTATCGAGTACGGGCGGCTGTTCCTGATAATCACGGGCTTGAGCTATTGGGCGTTGGCGTTACTGTTTATCTTGCGCTTCACGCTTCAAGGACTCGGACAAAGTTTCGTGCCGACGGTTGCGGGCATTGTTGAACTCGTCATGCGAATAGCGGCGGCGATTTTTCTTGTTGAACGGCTCGGCTATTTGGGCGCGTGTTTGGCGTCACCGTTGGCGTGGGTCGGCGGATTGATTCCGCTTGCAATTTCATTCATACGCACGGCGCGGCGTTTGTGACGGTTGTTGTTCGTCGCTTCGAGTCGGCTTGTTCGTGAATTCGAGTTTTCAGGATCTACTTTTTCTTTGCGTTGAGATCTACTTTTTCTTTGCGTGCCCAAAGAAAAAGTAGCAAAAAGAAAAGGCACCTCGCGGGGGCGTTGCTCGTTCGTCGCCGGAATGTTGTCGGTACCACGTACCGTGTGTGCCCGCAGGTGATACATCCTGTATCAACTGCGGGCGCGGCCGTCATCCATGACGGCCGGATTACCGTTGCGGTTTAGTTGGAGGCTTCTTACGTTGACTTACGAATCAATGTTGCGCGCTCGTTTGGCGGGCGAAACAAACCTTGTCGCACGAACGGGCGGACGGCTCAAGTTCGCGCTGGTGTACCCGAATTTGTATCGCGTCGGCATGTCGAATTTGGGCGTGCATATCATCTACGCACTGTTGAATTCGTCCACGGGCGTCATGTGCGAAAGGTTTTTTTTGCCCGAAATTGACACGCAACCGTTGAGCATGGAAACGTTGTCGCCGCTGAACAGATTTCAAGTCGTCGGCTTCGCGGTGAGTTTTGAGCCGGATTATTTCAACGTCGTCAAAATGTTGCGCTTGAGTAAAATTCCGCTGCTGTCGACAAAGCGCACGGATTTTGACCCGATAATCGTTGCGGGCGGTTGTTGCGCGACGTTCAATCCCGCGCCGCTGTCGAAAATCGTTGACGCGTTCGTCGTCGGCGAAGGCGAAGAAATTTTACCGCCGCTGATTGACGCCTTGCTTGCGACGGAAGGTCTGCCGCGTCTGAAACGGCTTGAAATTTTGTCGCAGGTCGAAGGCGTTTACGTGCCCGCGTTCCCGAAGAAAACTTCGCGGCGTTGGGTGAAAAATTTGGACTTGCAACCCGCGCACACGACGATTGTCACTGACGACGCCGAATTTGACATGTACTTAATCGAGACGGCTCGCGGTTGCGGTCGACATTGCCGATTTTGCATGGCGGGTTACTGTTTCCGAAAACCGCGTAACCGTTCGCTCGACGTGCTCAAAGCCGAAATTCGCGACGCCAAACCTTTCGGCAAGAAACTCGGCTTGATGGGTGCGGCGATTTCCGATTACCCGCAGATTGACGCGCTTTGTGACTTCATCCTCGGCGAAGGCTTGACGATGTCGGTTGCGTCCTTTCGCGCCGATTCGGTGACTCAAACGCTCGTCGACGCGCTGGTTGCAAGCGGGCAAAAGACGTTGACGATTGCGCCCGAAGTCGGCTCGGACAAGATGCGCGCCGTCGTCAACAAGGGCATCACCGAAGCGCACGTTTTCAACGCGGTGGAACTCGGACTTCGCGCCGGCATAAAAAACTTTCGCCTGTATTTCATGGTCGGCTTGCCGTTCGAGGAGTTGTCGGACGTGGCGGCGATTGCAGATTTAACGTTGCGGCTGAAAAAATTTTCGGGCGGTCGGCTGACGTTAAGCGTCAATCCGTTCGTGCCGAAGCCGTTCACGCCGTTTCAGCGGGTGCCGTTCGCGGGCAAAAAATACCTCGACGCGGCGATTAAATTGTTGCGAAAAAATCTGCGCGGCGTGGACATGATTTCCGAATCGGTGCGTTCGGCGACGGTGCAGGCGATTTTGTCACGCGGCGACGAAAAATTGTCGGACGTGCTTGCGATTTCGGAGACGGAAGCTGACTTTCGGCGAAACTTCAAGTCGGCGGCTCTCGACGAAAATTTTTATCTCGGTGCGCGAAGTTTCGATTTACCGTTGCCGTGGGACGTGCTTGACCAAGGCTTTACGGACAGTTATCTTGTCGACGAATTCAATCGTGCGCGAGAGCTGAAGTCGACGGTGCGTTGTTTCGACGGCTGCCGTCGTTGTGGCGTGTGTAGTTAGAACGAGGGATTAGAACAAGGGATCAGGTTACAACCTGGTTCTATTCCCCGGTTCTAATCCCTAACGCGACTGAAAGGAGCGTACAACATGCGCGTTGTCATTGTCGGCGCGGGCAAGCTCGGTTACACCATTGCGGAACTTTTGAGCGGCGAACAAATGGAAGTCGTCGTCATTGACCGCGACGAAGATCAGCTTACCGCCGTGAAAAATTCTTTGGACGTGTTGACGATTGTCGCCAACGGTGCCAGCCCGATAACAATGGACGACCCTGACGTCGGCGGCGCGGACGTGTTCATTGCCGTCACCGACATAGACGAAGTCAACATGGTTGCCTGCATTTTGGCGAAAAAACACGGCGCACGTCACACGATTGCCCGAATCCGCGACATGCAATTTATCAGCGAGGCGAAAGATTACCTCAAGAAAAATTTCGACATCGACTTGATGCTCAATCCCGAAGTTATCGCCGCGCAGGAAATTTACCGCATTTTGATGACGCCTGCCGCTTTGGACGTTGACGAATTCGCGGGCGGGAAAATTCGCCTGTTCGAGGCAAAAATCCGCCGCGACAGTCCCGTTGCCGACATTCCGCTCAAAAAGCTCACGTTGCCCAAAGGCGTGCTTGCCGGGCTGATTTTCCGTCAACGGCAGATGATTATTCCGCACGGCGACGACATGCTCAAGCAACACGACAACGCTTATTTTATCGGCTTAAGCGACGCGATTGAAAAATTCAGCGCGAATTTCGCAGGTTCGGACGCCAAAAAACTTGCCCGCGTGATGATTATCGGCGCGGGACGAATCGGGCGTACGCTTGCCGTCAAGTTGACCGAGGCGGGCGTCAACGTCAAAATCTTCGAGAAAGACCGTGCCCGTTGCGAAGACATGGCGCAACTTTTGACGGGCGACTCCATTGCAATCTACGGCGACGGCACGAACGTCGATTTGCTCGCGCAGGAAGGCATTGCTTCGGCGGACGTGGTTGTTTGTCTGACCGAGGACGACAAGCTCAACCTGATGATGGCGTTGCTTGCCAAACACATGGGCGCGAAAAAAACCGTCGTGCGCGTCTACCGCACGGAGTACGCGGACTTGATTGAAACCGTCGGCGTCGACGTTGTCATTTCGGCGCGGCTTTTGTCGGCGTCGGAAGTTCTTGCCTTCGTGCGACGCGGCGGCGTGGTGAGCGTTTCAATCCTTGAAGGTGCACGAGCCGAGGCCGTCGAAGTTATCGTGCAGAGCGGCGCGAAAGTCGCGGGCAAAAAGTTGATGGATGTCAAGTTGCCGAAATCGTGTCTGGTTTGCGCGTACGTTCGCAAAGGTCGGGCGGCAATTCCCAACGGTCACACTGTCCTTGAGCCGGGCGACAGGACGATTTTGTTTTGCCTGCGCGGCACCGCCAAAGAAGTCATGTCGTGGTTTAATTAATGCGAAATGCGAAATGCGTAATGACAACTGCGACGGTAAATCCGACCGACAGGGATGTCGGCCGCTCGCAGTTGAAACAGGATGTTTCACCTGCGGGTCAAGCGAGTTACGGCTTTTGACAACGTGCGGATAGCGACACTGTGCTCCACGCAGTGGTGCCCTTTCTTTTTGCTACTTTTTCTTTGGGCAACGCAAAGAAAAAGTAGATGCCGAAACTGCAATGCTTGATGCGTAATGCGCAACGAAAATTCTTACTCCCGAGGAGGCGACGCAATGTTTAATTTCTCTCGCAAAGACACCGAGTTTTTCGACCTGTTCACGGAAAACGCGAAATTTTTTCACACGGGCGCGGTTATCCTCGACAGTGTCATTCGCGACCCGAACAAAGCTCTCGAACAGATTGAAGACATTTTGGGGCTCGAATCCGCCGCCGACGAAGTCAACGAAAAAATCATCAGCAAGCTCAACTTGAGTTTTATCACGCCGATTGACCGCGAAGACATTTACGCAATCGCGGGCGAACTCGACACGGGCGTTGACATGTTGCACGGCGCACTTCAACGGCTGATTATGTATCACGCGGGGCACTGCACCAAACGCAGCCCCGACATGACAAAACTTGTCGTCGACTCGACCAACGAACTTGTCAAATCGTTCAAGTTGCTCAGCGACGTTAAAGAAAATCAGCGCGAAATTCTCGACGCCGTTCACAAAATTTCCGACTACGAAAGCAAGGGCGATTTGATTTACCGCACGGAAATCGGCATTTTGTTTGAAGAGGCCGCCGAAGCCGCCAAAGAACACGGAGCCAGCCGCGCCGTCATTCACCTGATCAAGTGGAAAGACATTCTCGAAGACGTGGAGAACGCGCTTGACCACTGCAAAAAAATCGGCGACATGATTCGCGGCGTCGTCATGAAATACGCGTGAACTACAATTAGGAATTTGAAATTTGGAATTTGGAATTGTTACGCGTCCGTGATAAACTTCGCGCAGAAAGTTCTTCGGCGTAGCGTGAATCGGACATGTTACCCTTGTGAGTTGAACTTTCAGGGCCTGCAGGGGAGCCGTCGCCGATACGGTTCATTCAACCTTGCGGGTTTGCCTCGACAACAAAAAATCCCCGCCAATCGTGACGGGGAAATTTTTGTTAACGATAACGCCGCGACTTCGAGGCCGTCATGGATGACGGCCGTCACGCTTGCGCACGATACAGGATGTATCGTAGCAAGCGCGTCTTTCTTTGGTTACTTTCTTTCCACGCGGAAAGAAAGTAACATTCACTTCAGATTGTCGCGGAAAAATTTGTTGAGCTTATCGAACGGAATCTTGTCGAAGTTATCGTAAAGGTCGGTGTGTGTCGCGCCCGGCACAACGATAATTTCTTTCGGCGACTTCGCCTGCGCGTAAAGATTGTCGCTGTGATATTTCGAGTGCGCTTTGTCGCCCGTCACGAGCATAATCGGACGCGGACTCAATTCGTCGACATGCACGTCAAGCGGGAAGTTGAAAAATCCGTACGGCGTCGTCGAAGACCAGATGCCGTTTGAATTTATCGCACGCGGGTGAAACGCTCTGCCGCGGTAGTACTCGAAAAATTCTTTGGTGACCGAATCGACGTTTGCGGGCAGCGCGGGCGGGAAAAGTTTGCCGTCCGCGTGAACAGACTTGCCGTCAACAACGGGCACTTCGTGATAGCCGGGCAAGCTGTGACCGACTTCAGCTTCGCGCCAACGCATGTCCGCCAGATATTTCTTGACGACTTCGCGCTGAGCGGGCGTGTAATAATCGCCTTGATAGTGGTTGCGGATACTGTCAACCATGTCGTACATCGCCGAAACCGCGACGGCCTTGATTCGCACGTCGTTAATCGCCGCAGTGACAGCCATGCCGCTCAAGCCGCAAATGCCCATTGCGCCGATTTTTTCACGGTCGACGTAAGCCAAACTGCCGACGAAGTCAACCGCCGCGCTGTAGTCTTCGGTGAAAATGTCGGGTGACGCCACGTCGCGAACGTTGCCGCCGCTTTCGCCCGTGAACGACGGATCAAATGCCACGGCGACGAAGCCGGCTTTGGCGAATTCCTGCGCGTACAGACCGCTTGCTTGCTCTTTGACCGCGCCGAAAGGTCCGCTGACGACAATGGCGGCGTATTTTTTATTGGCGTCGAAATTCTTCGGCAGGTAAAGATGACCCGCAACGTCAACGCCGTAACGGTAGCGGAACGTCACGAATTTGGTTTGAATCGATTTGTCGAGCTTGAAAACCCGCGTGTCGTCGCGCAGGTCGGCAATCGAAGAATTAACCATTGTCGTCGACGTGACGGTTGCCGCCGAAACGTCACCGAAACTCCCGAATGAAATCGCGCCCGCCAACATTGCCGCCAACAGCACGGATTTTTTGAACTTGAACATGTCGCAACACTCCTTTACTTGTCGTTGACGTGATTATATAATCGCCGCGCATATTCGTACACTTACCAAAATTTATTGACGAGGTCACAGGAAAGTTATGGAACTTCGCACGCTGAAATATTTCGTGGCGGTTGCTCGCGAAGAAAACTTCACTCGTGCCGCCGAAAAATTGTTTCTGACGCAACCCGCGCTGTCAAGGGCAATTCAGTCGCTTGAAGACGAATTCGGGCAGAAATTTTTTGAACGCGGTCGCTTATCCGTCAAGCTGACAACCGACGGGCTGGAATTTTTTCGCGCCGCCGAAGAAATTTTGTCGCTCGTGCACAAGACCGAAACGAAGTTCAAAACACGCGGCAACATCTACGGCGACGTGTACATCGGTTGCGCCGAATCCGACGCCATGAAATTTTTTGCGCGGGCGGTCAAAGCCGTCAGCGAACGCTATCCCGACGTGCGATTCAATCTCTACAGCGGCAATATCGAATACATTTCGTTTCGGCTCGACAAGGGCTTATTGGATTTTTACGTCACGTTGCAGAACGTCGACGCGTCGAAGTACGATTCGCTGACTTTGCCCGCGCCCGACGTTTGGGGAATTGTTTTGCGCCGCGACGACCCGCTTGCCGCGAAGAAATTTTTCACCGTCGAAGACTTGCAAAAGTTGCCGCTGATTTTGTCGCGTGAAGGCATGCGCGAAGAATACCCGAAAATTTTCGGCTCGCTCGAAAAATTTCGCGTCGTCGCAACGTACAACCTGCTGTTCAATGCGGCAATTTTGGCTCGCGAAGGTGTCGGTTATCCGCTGGCACTCGACGGGCTGATTCATGACCGCGAACTTTGTTTTCGCCCGCTGGAACCGAAATTTATTTCGTCGCTGAAATTCATCTGGCGCAAGAATTCACCGCTCACGCCGCAAGCTCAAGTTTTGCTCGCCGAAATGAAAAGCCTGTACGCGTAAAAACTCAGTCGCAAACGAAAATAGGCCGTCATGGATGACGGCCGTCGCCCGTGCCATTTCGCGTGATGCGAAATACACGGGCTGTTTTCTTTTGGTTACTTTTCTTTTGCGCCAAAAGAAAAGTAACGAACTGCTCAGTCGTTTTTGAGCGTGACGGTCGCAAGTGCGGCAACTTTGTCGTCGTCTTTGGTTTTCATGACGATAACGCCTTGGGCATTGCGTCCGATTGTGCGAATGTCGTCGACGCTTGTGCGAATAACAATGCCTTCGGTCGTTATCAACATGAGTTCCTGGTCGGGCGTGACGACTTTGATGCCGACGACTTCGCCCGTCTTTTCGGTGACTTTCATGTTGATGAGACCTTTGCCGCCGCGTCCTTGGGGACGGTATTCTTCGGTCGGCGTGCGCTTGCCGAGACCTTCTTCGCTGACGGTCAAAACTTCCGCGCCTTTGCGAAGTTTGTCCATGCCGACAACGCGGTCGCCTTTTTTGAGCCGAATGCCGCGAACACCGCGGGCAGAGCGTCCCATTGAGCGAACTTCTTCTTCGGCGAAGGAAATTGCCATGCCCTGCGCGGTACCGAGGATAACGAAACGTTCGCCTTCGGTGAATTTGACGCCGATCAATTCGTCGTCTTTGTCGAGTCGAATTGCGACAAGACCGCGTTTCGCCATTGAGCTGAATTCGGACAGTTGCGTTTTCTTGACGATGCCTTTTTTCGTCGCCATGAACAGATAACGCGTCGGGTCGAATTCGCGAACTTTAATCAGCGCGGTAATTTTTTCGCCCGGCTCAAGCATGAGCAAGTTGCTGATGTGAACACCTTTTGCGGCGCGTCCCGATTCGGCAATTTGATACGCCTTCAAGTGAAAGACTTTGCCGCGGTTGGTGAAAAATAAAATCGTGTGGTGCGTCGTCGCAATCAAAAGCTGTTCGACGAAATCTTCTTCCTTCGTGCCCATGCCGGTGACGCCGACGCCGCCGCGTTTCTGCTTGCGGTAAGTGGAAAGGTCAATGCGCTTGACATAACCGCCGTGCGTGAGCGTGACAACAATGTCATCGTCGTTAATCAAGTCTTCCGCCTCGAAAGCCGTCAACTCTTCGCGGACAATTTCCGTGCGGCGTTCGTCGCGGAATTTTTCTTTGACGGCGGTCAACTCGTCTTTGATGATCTGCAGAATCAACTTTTCGTCGGCAAGCACGGCTTCAAATTGTTTGACGGCGTCCAAAACGTCGCGATATTCGGCGTCGAGTTTGTCGCGTTCAAGACCGGTCAACTTCTGCAGGCGCAAATCCAAAATCGCCTGAGCCTGCGCGTCGCTGAAGTCAAACGTTTGCATGAGCGTCGATTTCGCGTCGGCGGCGGCGGAGCTTTGGCGAACGATTTTAATCACCGCGTCGAGATTTTTGACGGCGGTCGTCAAACCTTCCAAAATGTGCGCACGAGCTTTCGCCTTGGCAAGGTCAAACTTCGTGCGGCGCGTGACAACTTCCTCTTGGTGGCGGATGTAGTGTTGCAGAATTTCTTTGAGGTTCAAAACGCGCGGGCTGCCGTCGACAAGCGCAATCATGATGACGCCGAAGCTGTCTTGAAGTTGCGTGTGCTTGAACAGCTGATTCAAAACAATTTGCGGCGTCACGTCGCGGCGCAGGTCAATGGCAATTCGCATACCTTCGCGGTCGCTTTCGTCGCGCAAGTCGGTCACGCCTTCGATTGTCTTGTCGCGAACGAGGTCGGCAATTTTTTCGATTAACCGCGCCTTGTTGACTTGATACGGCAATTCCGTGACGACGATTCTATTCTTGCCGTTGGGAAGATTTTCGATTGACGTTCTGGCACGCATTTTGATTGAGCCGCGTCCCGTGCGGTAAGCGTCGCGAATTCCGCCCGTGCCGATAATCAAGCCTGCCGTCGGGAAGTCGGGACCGTGAACGATGCCGATTAAATCGTCGGTCGTGGCGTTCGGCTCGTCAATCAAGTACAGCGTCGCGTCAATGACTTCGCCGATGTTGTGCGGCGGAATATTCGTCGCCATTGCAACCGCGATACCCGATGCGCCATTTACCAAAAGTTGCGGGAACTTCGCGGGCAAGACCGTCGGTTCTTTGAGCGATTCGTCGTAGTTGGGCATGAAGTCGACGGTTTCTCTGTCGATGTCTTGGAGCATCAACTCGGAAATTTTCGACATGCGAACTTCGGTGTAACGCATTGCCGCGGCGGGGTCGCCGTCGACGGAACCGAAGTTGCCGTGCCCGTCCGCAAGCGGATAACGCAACGAAAAATCCTGCGCCATGCGGACAATCGCGTCGTAAACGGAGCTGTCGCCGTGCGGGTGATACTTACCCAAAACTTCACCGACGATGCGCGCCGATTTCTTGTAGGGCTTACCGCTGGTCATGCCGGCTTCCTGCATTGCGTAGAGAATTCGACGGTGCACGGGCTTCAAGCCGTCGCGAACGTCAGGCAGTGCGCGTGCGACGATAACCGACATGGCGTAATCTATGTAAGAAAATTTCATCTCGTGTTCGAGATTGACGGGCACGATTTTTCCGTGACCGAAGTTGAGTTCTTGTTCCACAATTTGACCTCCCGAAAATTTTTGCGTCGAAAGTATATCACCCGCGCCGCTGAACTGCAATGCGAAATGCTTAATGCGAAATGCATAATGAGCACGCCGCCGACCGCAACGGTAAATTCGGCCGTCATGGATGACGGCCGCGCCCGCAGTTGAAACAGGATGTTTCACCTGCGGGCCCAACCCATTACGGCTTGACGAAAAAATTTCGGCAACGAGTGAGTAA
>JAFVBP010000010.1 GCA_017479925.1 Selenomonadaceae bacterium
CGTGAATGAAAACCATGACGGGCAAATTTTTTTTGTCGCCGCGTCTCCAAATGTTGAGCTTCAGGCAGTCTTCACCTTGCGGGATTTTAGATGCGCTTTCGTCAGGGTAATCTTGAACGGGTTTAAAGCCGAATTTTTTCGTGTCGAAAGTTTTGTTCGACGGTTTCAACGGTTCGGGAGCGTGCCAACGAAGTTTGCCGACGGGCGGTTGAGCAAACGGAATGCCCAGCCACGTTTTAACGCCTTGCTTGTCGACGAAGCCGTTAAACGTGCCGTAACGAGTTTTGACGCTTAAATCGTCAGCGGCGAAGACTTTGTTATCGATTGGCAGTCCCGTTGCCGCTAAAGCAAGTGCCGCCATTGAGGTCGTCTTGATGAATTCGCGTCGTGTCAAATTTGACATAAAAACACCTTCAGCTTTCGTAGACATAACGCAAGGCGTTCAAGTTCGCCGTGTTCAAGTCTTTGTGTAAGACGCAACCTTTAGAGTTCAGCTCCATGGTTTGACGGTTGCCGACGGTGTATTTTTCCCAATGCGGAATTGTTTCGTTGTCGGGATTGCCCGTCGCCGCAAAAGCCGCCCACGACGATTGAATAACCTTGACAAAATTTTGTTTCGGATTCGGCACAATGTGGTCGCCGACGTTGAAGGTAAACGGCAAATCAACCGAGTGACACGAACGCAATTTTTCATCGGGTGCATGTTCACTGAACAGATACAAATAAGCGTCGCCGAAATTCGATTGATATTCCGTCGCCAACTCTTGACCGACGCGCCAATCGACATTCTCCACGAAAACTTCAAAGTTTTCCAACGTGTCGGGGCGTCCGTTGAGCCACGTGCGATAAATTTCCTGCGGAGTTTTCGCCGTGTACTTCACCATGACGGGCGAAAGATTTTTCGGATTGTCGCGGAACACCTCGAACAAGTTGTCAAAGTACGCAAACCAGTAACGCCACTCGTCGGCGGTCGTGCCCGTCAACATTTTAATGCCGCGTGCGTCGCCGTCTTTGAGTGCCTTGAACGGATTTTTCGGCAAAAACTTTCCGTCGGCGGTCGGCAGATAATCTTTGACGGTTTGTTTAACGCGAGCGTTCCTGACAGTCTCGAAAAGGTTTCGCAGTTCGTCGGAAGATTTTTTAAACATATCGCGCATGGATTTTGCGCCTGCCGTGTCCATGTACGCTTCGACAACTTCGGCGGAATATTCGGGCGTGTTGTACATGTACGAATTCGCGGATTGCGGAATTGCTTTGCCGAACAAACCTTTCGCGGCGGGAATAACCATCTGCATCATGCAGGAAATTGCGCCCGCGCTTTCGCCGAAAATCGTCACGTTGTCGGGGTCGCCGCCGAATGCCGAAATGTTTTCTTTGACCCACGCCAACGCCGCAACTTGGTCTTTCAAGCCGAGATAACCCGTGTCCTCGAACGACGGATCAATCACGCCGAAGTTCACGAAGCCGAAGACATTCACCCGATAATTTATCGTGACGATAACAACGTCCTGCGCCGCCGCGAAGTTGCTGCCGTTGTAAAGCGGGTCGCTTGAACCGCCGCCCAGAAAAGCACCGCCGTGAATGAAAACCATGACGGGCAAATTTTTTCCTGCGCCGCGTGTCCAAATGTTGAGCGTCAAACAATCTTCGCTTTGCGGATTTACAGATGCGCCTTCGTTTTCATCAATCGTTTGTATAGCCGTGAAGCCGAATTTTTTCGCGTCACGAGTTTTGTTCGACGGTTTCAACGGTTGCGGAGCACGCCAACGAAGTTTTCCGACGGGCGGTTGAGCAAACGGAATGCCGAGCCACGTTTTTACGCCTTGCTTGTCGACAAAGCCGTTAAACGTGCCGTAACGAGTTTTGACCGTGCAGTTGTCCGCCGCGAAGACTTTGTTGCCGAGCGGAAGTCCCATTGCCGCGAAAGCAAGAGCCGCCATTGAAGTCGTCTTGATAAAATCTCTGCGTGTTAAGTTTGACATAAAATCACCTTCAGCTTTCGTAGACGTAGCGCAAGGCGTCTAAAGTTTGCGTGTTCAAGTCTTTGTGACAGGTGCAACCTTTAGAGTTAAGCTCCATGGTTTGACGGTTGCCGACGGTGTATTTTTCCCAGTGCGGAATCGTTTCGTTGTTCGGGTCGCCCGTCGCCGCGAAAGCCGTCCACGACGTTTGCACCTGCTTAACAAGATTCTGCGGCGGATTCGGCACAATGTGATCGCCGTTATTGAAGGTAAACGGCAAGTCGACGGCGTGACACGAACGCAAATTCTCAACTTGAGACCACTCGCTGAACAGGTAATAGTACGTGTCGCCGTAAGCCGATTGATATTCCGTTGCCAATTCTTGACCGACGCGCCAATCCAACTGATTCACAAAATCGCCGTAAGTGTCGACGCTGTCGGGACGCCCGTTGAGCCACTTTTGATAAATTTCCTGCGGAGTGTGTGCTTTGTATCTTGCAAGGAGCGGAGAATGTTTTTTCGGTTCGTCGCGAAGAATTTCAAACAAATTTTCTGCCATCGACAGGAAATAACGCCACTCGTCGGCGGTCGTGCCCGTCAGCATTTTAATTCCGCGAGCCGCGCCGTCTTTAAGCGACTTGCCGGGGTCGAGCGGCAAATATTTCCCGTCGCAAGTCGGAATGTAATCCGTCAGACGGCGACCGCGAGCCTCTGTAAATTTTTCGTAAACATTTTTGAGTTCGTCGGTGGATTTTTTCATCATGTCGCGCATATTTTTCGCGCCGTTCATTGACATGAACTCTTCGGCAATTTGTACGGATAATTCCGGCGTATTGTAAAGAAAAATCGGACCGGACTGCGGAATTGCTTTGTCGAACAAACCTTTTGCGGCGGGCGTAACCATCAATAACATGATCGCGGTTGAGCCGGCACTTTCGCCAAAAATCGTGACGTTGTCGGGGTTGCCGCCGAAAGCCGAAATGTTTTCTTTGACCCACTGCAACGCCGCGACGTGGTCTTTCAAGCCGAGATAAGCGCAGTCCTCGAACGAAGAATCAATCGCGCCGAAGTTCATAAAGCCGAAAATGTTCAGTCGATATTCAATCGTGACCAAAATTACGTCATTTGCCGCCGCGAAGTTGCTGCCGTAATAAATCGGGTCGCTTGTGCTTTCAAAGGAAAAAGCCCCGCCGTGAATCCAAACCATGACGGGCTTGTTCTTGCCGTCGCCGCGTGTCCAAATGTTGAGCGTCAGGCAGTCTTCGCTTTGCGGAATGGTAGAAGAGTCTTCCTCTCCGTCATCAATTTGAACCGCTCTGAAGCCGAACTTCTTCGCGTCGAAAGTTTTGTTCGACGGTTTTAACGGTTGAGGTGCCTGCCAACGAAGTTTGCCGACGGGCGGTTGAGCGAACGGAATTCCGAGCCACGTCTTGACGCCTTGCTTGTCGACGAAGCCGTTAAACGTGCCGTAACGAGTTTTGACGCTTAAATTGTCCGCTGCGAAGACTTTGTTATCAAGCGGAATTCCCGTCGCCGCGAAAGCAAGTGCCGCCATTGAGGTCGTCTTGATAAATTCGCGTCGTGTCAAATTTGACATAAATATCACGTCCTTTCTGTCGTTATTGCCGTGAACTAAAAATTGATGACCGACGTGACGAAAAAAACAGACTCAACAGAAGTTGTCGAGTCCGTGTATCAATCGGTCGAAAATTATTGTTTGTCTTTGCTTATCGACGGCCAATCTTTTCCGATTTCGGAATAACCGAACCAGTTTTTCTTGGCGTCCCAAGTGAAACGATAACGCTTGCTCTTGTTGTTCTTTTCAAACGCCAAAACCAAATCGCCGTTTTTCAACGCCACGATGCAGGGAACAGCTCCGTTTTCGTGCGCGTAGTTAAGGCTGTCGATGTAGATTTCCAACTTCTTGTTGACGGGCGAATAGCCGAAAAGCATGGCGCGATCAATCGATTCAAGCGCAAAAAACAGATCGGAGTTTGACTTGTTCTTGAATACGCGGAAGGTGTAGCCGTTTTCCACTTTCGGATAGTGCGCATC
>JAFVBP010000117.1 GCA_017479925.1 Selenomonadaceae bacterium
CGCGGCTTTCGTTCGCACGAAGATTAAAAACGTCGAGACGGGCGCGGTCGTCGAACGCACGTTCAACCCGAACGAAAAAATGCCGCCCGCACGTTTGGACACGAGCCGCATGCAGTACCTTTACGAGGCGGACGGGCAGTATACTTTCATGGACACGGAAACTTACGAGCAGATCGAGCTGAGCAAAGAGCAACTCGGCAGCGCGCTCAATTACCTGATGGAAAACATGGAAGTCAACCTGCAGACGTTCAAAGGTCGCATTATCGGCGTCAACTTGCCCAACAGCGTCGAGCTTAAGGTCGTCGATTGCGAACCCGCCGTCAAGGGCAACACCGCCACGGGCGCGACGAAAAACGCCACGCTTGAGACCGGTTACGTCGTTCGCGTGCCGCTTTTCATCAACGAAGGCGACGTTCTGCGAATCGACACGCGCACGGGCAGTTACATCGAAAGAGCTTGAACTTCCGCCACACGAAAAAAAATTTCCCGCCGAACAATCGACGGGATTTTTTTGTTCGCGGCGATAACATTTAAACGGTGATACCGTCGCGGTGAACTCCGATTGTTCCGCCGCTTTTAAAGCGGGCGGGGATTTTTTGTGCGTTAAGCCGAGAGCTGTTCGTCGTTTAATTTGAATCGGGCGCGGTGACAGTAAATCCCGACAACGGATTTTCAAACAACTCGGACTCTTTGGCGCGTCGTTACCGTTCAGCCGCAGATTTAAGATCAAGTGTGCCGGCCCTTGCGACTTCGCCGTGATCAACGCCGATAATTGCGGGAGCCGAGGTTACCATTTGACCGTTGGGCGCGGTGAACGCAAAGAAGTAAAGGTAAAAGCCTCGGTTAATTTTCCGCTCCGTGATAGCCGAATTTCGCGTGAAGACGAACGGCTCGCCCAATGTCCGCTTGAAGTAATAGATCTTGCCGTCCATCGGGTTGGTGTATTGATTGACGATTGAGTGTACCGGTACGGGCTTGCCGGTTTTCGGGTCGATTTCCGATTTGTAACCGATTATCTCGTCGGCAGGGTCGGTGTTGATTGTCAGGTATATAGGCGTGATTACGGCACCGGGAACGGGTTGCCCTTGCAGTTGGCGCACCATGCCGTTTTCAACATCGGAGCCGAAACCGAATATTTCGTACTTCTTCGTGGCGATATCGTAACGAACAAGCAATTTGCGCGTAACGCCGTTGTAAAGAATCGGGACTTCGTAAAAAGTGTGACCGCGACTGCTGACCGAGGCGTTCATTGAAATTCTGTGACCGTCAAATACCTGCTCTACTGCACGGAAATTTTCGGTGACGGTGCCTTTTTTCCAGTCGATTTTAAGGTCGTCCGCAGAAATTGAAAGCGCCCCGCCAACGTCCACTGACTTCGATTGGGAATCACCGTCTCCGGTAACAGTGACAGGCAACATCATGCATTTAATATCCGAAATGTTTTTGAGCTGTTCGGGCATGAATTGTATAAAAAATCGGTCGCGTTTGTAATCGTTAAGAATGTTCACAGCTTCGGGCGCGCCGTTTTCATCCGAAAAAATTTCTTCTTTCAGATTTGAAATGTCCAATTCGAGCAACTTGCGGTAAAGTTTTTTTTGCGCGGCGTAACTGCTTGATTGGCTGTCGATAAGCTTAAATTCGTAGCTGTCTGCGGACATGTTCGATTTTTCCGACGATTTATAAGGGTAGTAAGTCGAAATGCCCTTGCTGTTGATGTACTCGCCGCGCTTGTTGTAGACGACGGCTTTGTCAATCGCGCCGAGCAACTTTTTGGACGCGTCGGGCATAATCGATTTGGTGTTCTTCGCAATCAAACCCAGGTCGCCGTACAAGTTTGAATACCTGTCGACGTTTCGAGCAGTGGCGGCACGTGCAAAAGCTCCGCTGAAACCCGGTTCTTCGTCGGCGCGTTTGAGAGCCTCGTCGAAATATGCTTCGTAAGCTTCGCGCAGTTCGGGCATTTTCGACAGGTCGATAATCGAAAACGTGTGTGTTGCTTTGAAATAGCTGTTATAGCTTTTCAACGCGCTGTCGCAGATAGCTTTGCCGAGTTTCGCACCGTTCATTGAAGGATCTTTCGCCAAATCGGCAAACCAATCGCTGAAATTCCAGTCGTATACGCTTGGCTCGGCTCCCATCATGTAACGGGAAAAATCGGCAAGGCTGTTCGCCAATTCGTAAGAACCCGTCATGCAGGCTTTGAAACCGACAAGCTCAAACGGCGGCTCTTCGGGCGAATTTCCGTAGACGGCGGCAAAAGCACCTTTGAGCGCGTCGTAAGTCAAATAGGGTCTGTCAACTACTTCGCCCTTGTCGTTTCGTTGCGCAAATTTGTCGTCGTAGCAAACGCCGCTCAAACCGCCGTGATTCCAAAAGAGTAAAATCTTGTGGTCGGCGGGGAAATTGTCTTCGCCGTATTTGAGGAAACTTGCCAACGTGTTCGGGTCGCCCATGTTGTTCGCGTAGCCGTCAACTTGCTTTTCCAAACGGTTCGAGCTGTACAGATAAATTCCGTCGCCGTTCGCCGCAATCGTCGGGTGATGCCAAAGATTCGTGCCGCCCGCGTAAATCAAGACTTTGACGTTCGGCGGAAGCTTGACCTTTTGCATCTCGGCGATGTCTTTGGTCGCAAGGTGACCGATGCCTTCCAAGTTGTCCGCGCCGCAAATGTACCAGTAGACGAGCCAAGTATCGTCCTTGCCGGGGCGCACGTCGGCGGCGTCGCCCGTGACCGTAAAGCACAGCAGAGCCGCGAAGGTTATCACGGCGACAATCGTTCGTTTGAACATAATATCATCTCCCAACTGTTGAAAAAGTGAACTGCTCATGGGCATTATAATAGTTGTTTTTTTTTGTCAATTATAAAACCGAATTAATTTAATCTGAAAAAATACGCCGCTCGATTGAGCGACGGCTGTCAAATTTTTGTGTGCGTGATATAATCTGTGCGTTTGATTGAAGCGCGGCGAACTTGTCAAAATTGTTGCCGAACGCGGCGCGAAACTTGTTCCCCCGCTTTTAAAGCGGGTTCTGCGGAGTGAAAATTCATGTCGAAACGAATTTACGCGCTTGACGTGTTGCGCGGCGTGCCGATAGCGATAATGTTATTTCTTGACGCGCCGCCCGATGACATTTTTGAGATACTCGAACATTCGCCGTGGGCAGGGCTGACCGTGCCGGACGTTGCGTTGCCTGCGTTCGCGTTCGCAATGGGCACCTCGGCGGCAATTTCGTTTTCGCGGCGTGAACCGACAACTCGACGAATCTTCAAGCGCGTGGCGATAATGTTCGCCGTCGGATTGTTCCTGAACGTGTGGTTTAAATTGATGCCGTTCGTGTTCGTCGAAGTCACCGTCGGACAATTTTTCGACAGTATGACAACTCACTTTCGACCGTTCGGCGTGATTCAGCGGCTGGCGTTGGCGTATCTGTGCGCGGCTTTCGTCGTGAAAGTTTGTCGTCGCGAAGTCGGAATTTTAATCGCGGCGTTCGCGTTGCTGATTGTGTCGTCGGCGGGCTATCACCTGTACGCGCCCGAAAATCCGTTCGACGAGGCGCACAACATCAGCGGAGCCGTCGACATGCTGATACCCGGCGCGAATCACATTTACACGCCGACGCACGACCCCGAAGGTTTGTACGGCACGCTTTCGGCGACGGCCTCGGTGCTGTTCGGCTTTTTGGCGGGACGTGTGCTGATCGACAACGCGTCAAAGCGCGACAAAATTTTTCTGCTTGCAACGGCGGGCGTCGCATTGTTAATCGCGGGCGGACTTTGGGCGAACTTCGACATCGTGTCGAAAAAATTGTGGACTTCGCCTTTCACGCTGATAAACGCGGGCGGCGATTTGCTGTTGCTTGCGTTGTTGCTGAAAATTCTTGACGGCTCGTCGATTGCGAAAAAAATTTCTCGACCGTTCGGCGCGCTCGGAACGAATCCGCTGTTTTTTTACGTCATGAACAATGTCGTCGTCACAACGCTGTTTTACATGCCGTCGCCAAACGAAGACTTGCGGCTTTTCGATTGGCTGTATCAGCACACGACGGCGGACTTCGTGTCGCCCGAATTCGGCGCAACTTTGTTCTGCGTGCTGTGGTGCCTGCTGTGGTTGCCGACAGCCGAATTGTTTTATAGACGCAGAATCGTTATCAAGATTTAGTTCGCGTGTTAATCTACTTTCTTTCCGCGTGGAAAGAAAGTAGCAAAGAAAGACGCGCCCGCTACGATACATCCTGTATCGTGCGCGTGCGGAGCGGCCGTCATCCGTGACGGCCGGATTTTCCGTTGC
>JAFVBP010000118.1 GCA_017479925.1 Selenomonadaceae bacterium
CTCAAATGTATTGCGCGGTGAATTTGCGCGTCGAGCAACCCGAAACTTGCCGTATAAATTTGGTAGACGGAAAAACTTATCGCCAGCGCGGAAACAATCTTCGCCATGACGCCCGTGTATGTCATCGTGTTCGATTCGGCGTCGTATTTCTTCAAAACCTCGGCGGCGGACATTTCTTTTCGTTCGGTCAAGGCGTTCAACTCCCTCGAAAATTTGTTCGCGTGACAACTTCGCGGGCATGTGCCAAAATCCTGCGTTGAATGTTACTTTCTTTCGGCGCGAAAGACCCGCTTTGAAAGCGGGAGAACAATTTGGTCAGCTGTCTCGCCAATCGAAGCGAACACGCAAAACCAAGTTGGATGCAACGTCCACGTTGCCCAAAGAAAGCAGCCCGCTATGATACATCCTGTATCATGCGCGGGCGCGGCCGACATCCATGTCGGCCGGTAACGTGACGTTGCATCCAATTGGTGTAATCCGCAATCGCCTTGTAACCACAACGTTTGCTGTCGGCGACGCTCACGATTAACGGCGACGGTCACGGGCAACGGCGTCACTTTTGCACGCTACTTTTCAAAACCTGCGCGACGCGGTATAATCGAATCACTTCAAGCCGAAAGGAGATTTAAACCATGGGATTGATTCAAGCGGCGTTGGCGTCTGCGGGCGGCGTGCTCGGCGACCAGTGGAAAGAATTTTTTTACTGCGACAGCCTGTCGTCGGACATTTTGGTTGCCAAAGGTCACCGGCGCAAGTCAAGCAGCTGGTCTTCCAACGACGGCAGCGACAACATCATAACGAACGGCTCGAAAATTGCGGTCAATGACGGTCAGTGCATGATGATTGTCACGCAGGGCAAAGTTGTCGACTTCTGCGCGGACGCGGGCGAATACATTTACGACCGTTCGACCGAACCGAGTATGTTCAACAGCAAAAAGACGCTTGCCGAAGACATTCAGGACATTTTCTTCAGCATGAAGGAACGTTTCACTTTCGGCGGCGACGCGCCTCGCGACGAACGAATTTACTACTTCAACACCAAAGAGATCGTCGGCAACAAGTACGGCACGCCCACGCCGATTCCATTCCGCGTCGTCGACTACAACATCGGGCTTGACGTTGACATTGCGATTAAATGCTTCGGCTCGTACAGTTATCGCATCGTCAATCCGATTCTGTTTTACAAAAACGTCTGCGGAAACGTCACCGACACTTACAACCGTTCCGAAATTGACGGGCAGTTGAAAACCGAACTCATGACGGCTTTGCAACCCGCCTTCGCCAAAATTTCCGAGGCGGGAATTCGTTACAGCTCACTGCCCGCGCACACGCAGGAAATTGCCGACGCGCTCAACGAAATTTTAAGCCGCAAGTGGGGCGAAACTCGCGGTCTGCAAATCGTTTCGTTCGGCGTCTCAAACGTCAGTGCCAACGAAGAAGACGCGCAGATGATTAAAGAGATGCAACGCAACGGCGCGCTCCGAAATCCCGCAATGGCGGCGGCTCACTTGACGGGCGCACAAGCTCAAGCAATGCAAAGCGCGGCGAACAACTCCGCAGGCGCAATGACCGGCTTCATGGGCATGGGCATGGCTCAACAGGCGGGCGGAATCAACGCGGGCAACCTTTTCGCTATGGCGCAACAGAATCAGCAGCAAGCTCAACAGCAAAATCAACCGCCGACTTGGAAATGTTCCAAATGCGGGCACGACGGCAATCGCGGCAATTTCTGCGCCGAATGCGGCGAACGAAAACCTGCCGACAGCGACGGTTGGAAATGTCCCGAATGCGGCGCGGTCAACAAGGGCAAGTTCTGTTCCGAGTGCGGCAAGCCGAAGCCCGTCAGCAACGAGTGGACGTGCGAATGCGGTGCCGTCAACAAAGGTCGTTTCTGCGCCGAATGCGGCAAGCCTCGTCCGTAAAGCAATCGTCAGTCTTGAGAAAATGTCCGTTACACTTGCGCATTTCGGCAACCCACTTTAAAATATATCTGCCCGTCGATATTCGGCGAGTGATGTGCAATTTGTTGTTTTATCGAGGTGTTTGAATATGCGTAAGACGATTGTTGAAATGTTGAAGCGTGCGGGCGACAACTTTGTTTCGGGCGAGAGCATCGCGGGTGAACTGAAAATTTCCCGTACCGCTGTTTGGAAGCATATTCAAAAACTTCGCGACAACGGTTACGAAATTCTCAGCCGCGAACGTTGCGGTTACAAGCTCAAAGACGCGCCCGATCTTTTGTTGCCCAGCGAAATTCAAATCGGGCTTGACACTCAAATTGTCGGCGCGGAAATGCATTACCAACCGTCCGTCGACTCAACCAATCACGTCGCCAAAGCTCTGGCGTATCACGGTGCTTCCGACGGCACGATTGTCGTCGCCGAAGAACAAACCGGCGGCAAAGGTCGGCGCGAACGAAGTTTCTATTCGCCACGCGGCAAAGGCATTTGGTTTTCGGTCGTCCTGCGCCCGAAGATTTTGCCCAAAGACGCGCCGAAACTCACGCTTATGGTTGCCGTCGCCGTCGCCGAAGCGTTGAACCGTTTCAATCTCAAACTCGGCATCAAATGGCCGAACGATTTACTTTTCGACGGACGCAAAATCGTCGGCATCTTGACCGAAATGACGGGCGAAATCGGGCGGATAGCTTACGTCGTCGTCGGCGTCGGAATCAACGTCAACATTGCCCGCGACGAATTTCCCGAAGAACTTCAAGCCGTCGCCGCGTCGCTGTCGGAAATGAGCGGCGAAGAACTGTCCCGCGTGAAAATTTTACGCGCCGTGCTTGAAGAAATCGACAAGCTTTATCGCGAAGTCAACGAGAACGGTTTCGGCGAAATTCTCAAGCTCTGGCGCAAACATAACATCACGCTCGGCAAAAAAGTTCGCGTCATTGCGGCTGTCGAAGGCGGCGAAAATTTTGACGGCACGGCTGTCGACCTCAACGGAGACGGCGCGCTTGTCGTCGAAACTGCCGACGGTCTGCGCACAGTCTACGCAGGCGACGTTTCAATCAGGTAAACAAATTCGCGAATAAAAAATCCCCGTTCGATTGAGCGGGGAAATTTTTTTGCGCAACGCAACCAGTGACCGTAACCGGCCGTCATGGATGACGGCCGCCGCGTCGCGTATGATGCCGGAAGCATCATGCGACGCCGAGTCGGTTGACCGTAGCGACAACATTGGACAGCTCGCGACCAAACATTTGACTTGCGAACGGGCACGAGTAAGCGGCAACATTTCGGCGATGATGCGGTAATGTCGCTCCACGCGTAGTGGTGCCCTTTTCTTTTGGTTACTTTTCTTTTGGGCACGCAAAAGAAAAGTAACTTTCAATTCGCGACTTGTTTGGCGAAGTAGTGCAGAAACATAAATCCGCCCGCATACGCAGGTTGATCAATGTCGTCGAATTCCAAATCGTCGGCGTCGGGCGAATCGTTGAGCAAAATTTCTTCGAGCGCGTCCCAATCGTTAGCCAAAGTTTCAAGATCGTCGCGATTTTCGTCGGAAATGCCGTGCGTCAACTCCGCCGCACCTTCAACAAGCCACGCGGGCAATTCGCTGTAAAATCTGATGTTCGCCGCCATTGAAGCGTGCGTGAGTTCGTGCGCAATCGTGCGGTCAAGAAAAGTTTCGTCGTCGCCTTTGACGGAGCCGTTCGCGTCAAGAGCGTTGATATTGCCGTAAGTTTTCAGGTTGATTTTGAGGTCAAACTCGGTTTCGCGACCGTCGTCCTCGGCAAGGTGTGCGAATGACGACAGCGCGTCGCCCTTGCGGTGAAAGATGACGTTAATCTCGTTCGTCGAAGCGTTCGGGTTGTCGAAGCGAAGACTTTTGCCGTAAGACTGCTCAATCAAGTTCAGCGCGTCTTTAATCCACCAGGTGAACAGCCCGTTGACGATGTTTTGTTCGACGGCGGACAATTTTTTCGTCGGCAGGATGACTTTCAGCCCGTTGACCGTGAAACTGTCGCCGCGGAAAATTTTTATCGCGCCGCGTTCGGCAACGATTAACTCGGCGTCTTTCACGAACGAATTGCCCGCGTCCCAGCCGGTAATCGCGCCCGTGTCCGCACTGTCGACGAAAATGTTGCAACAGTCGCGCAGAAAAATATCGGCGTCGTCAATTCGCTTGCAGTCTTTGACCATGCGTCGTACAACGTCGCGAACACTTTTGAACGGCGAAGATTTTTTGACCGCGTCGTCAACGGCTTTCATGCCGCGAAATTTCGTTTGCGTCAAGGCAGTCATGAAATCTTTGATGACTTCCTGCGGAGTTTTCGCGTATTGCCCGACGACAATTTTTCGCCCGTTGACGTTTAGCGCGTGACCTCTGCCGTTTTTGACGGTGATTGAGCCGCCGCCGTCGACGGGAATGCAAACGTCGTCGCCGTCGACATAAGCCGCGCCGATTTTCTGTCGCACGCGGATTAAATCTTCGCCGCCGTAAGAAATGATGACCAAATCGCCGTCGCTGTAATCGAAAACGTTTGCATCCGCCGTGCCGCGAACGGTGTAACTGCCTTCGCCGTCAGTCAAGGTGACGTTGGCGGTCGCGCCGTTGTAAAAATTCAGCTCGTAGTCTTCGTTGACGCCGATGTCAAGAATCAAATTCGTGTTCGCGCAAACGTCGATTGACGTGTCGCCGTCGCCGAAAATTATCGTCGTGGTGTTCGGTGACCAAACTTCGATCAGCGCGTCGCCGTCGCCGACTTCGACCGTGGCGTTTTTTGAGTCGTCGTTAATGCGGACTGTGTCGTCGCCTTCGCCCGTTTGAATCAGCGAATTCGTTCCGTTGTCGTCGACGTAATTGTCGCCGTCGCCCGTGGTGAGCGTGACGTTTCGCGCCTCGATTGTGAATTCGTCGTCGTCGTCGCCGCCCGTGACGTGTCGGTTGTTCGTCGAAATAATCACGGCAAAATCATCTCCCAAAAAATTTTCGCCATTGTATCAGGAAACGTCGGCTTGTGACGCGTCACTTTTAAGCGTCGGACAATCGATTTTCGGCGACGGCAACTTTTGCACGGCGACAATCAGTTTTCGGCGACGGTGACTTTTGAGCGTCGGCAATCGATTTTCGGCGACGGCAACTTTTGAGCGTCGGCAATCGATTTTCGGCGACGGCAACTTTTGAGCGTCGGCAATCGATTTTCGGCGACGGCAACTTTTGAGCGGCGACAATCAATTTTCGGCGACGGCAACTTTTGCACGGCGACAATCGATTTTCGGCGACGGTGACTTTCAAGCGGCGACAATCGATTTTCGGCGACGGTGACTTTCAAGCGGCGACAATCAGTTTTCGGCGACGGTGACTTTTGAGCGGCGGCAATCGCTTTTCGGCGACGGCAACTTTTGAGCGGCGACAATCAATTTTCGGCGGGCAAAAATTTTTCGCGGGCAAGAAATTTCCTTTGCGCCGTGATAAAATGTCGCCCGAAAAGTTTTTTGCGGTTCGGAGGAATTTTTTTGAACACCAGAGATATCGACATGTTGCACGGCTCGCTGTGGGACAAAATCATTTTGTTCGCGTTGCCGTTGGCGTTGACGGGCGTCATGCAACAGCTTTTGAACGCGGCGGACGTTATCACGCTGGGACAATTCGTCGGCAAGCACGCAATGGCGGCTGTCGGCAACAACATTTCGCTCGTCGGGCTGATTGTGAGTTTGCTTATGGGCTTGAGCCTCGGCGCGAACGTCGTTATTGCCCAAAACATCGGCGCGAAACGAATTGACCGTGCACATTTGGCGGTTGGCACGTCGTTTGTATTGGCGGGCGCGGCGGGAATTTTTTTCTGCATCGTCGGCGAAATGTTGGTGTCGCCGATTTTTTACTTTCTGGAAGTGCCGTCAAGCGTCGAAGGCATGGCGGAAAGTTATCTGCGGATTTTCCTGCTCGGTCTGCCGGCAATGAGCTTTTAC
>JAFVBP010000119.1 GCA_017479925.1 Selenomonadaceae bacterium
CCGCACATTTAGCAAATGCATTGTTCAGTTTTCAAGGAGCCCCGTGAATCAAGCTTGCTTAATATACACCCGCTTCTACTGTTTGTCAATACTTCCGTCAAAAAATTTTTTCGCCTTACAAACCGCGTCATGACGCCGTTTGTGCCGCTTTCGACAGCCCGACCGCAAAAAAACTTCAAAATTTTTTTCGCCCGATGACCGATTTTTTTCGCCGCGATGCCCGAAATTTTACTCGTCGACGGCGATAACGTGACGCGCTCCGTAGTATCGGGCAACCAACAAATTCAGGCAAAAATTCGCGTCTTTGCGCACGCCGCCGAAATGTTCAATGTAAGCGACCGCGCTTTTGTCGCCGTGAATATCCTCGAAGCGGTGACGAACCTGCATTGGCGAAAGCGGCACGGGATCAACTTCGACATTGCGCTGAATGTAGCGTGCTTGACGACGCGCCGAGTTGAAAACCGAAATGTCCGTGTAAATCAACGTAGCGAAGTATGCGACGAAAACCGCCGTGAACGCAACGACGACCGGACGCGGGATTTTTCGCGGCAAGGTGAAATGTATCCGTTCCAACTCCAAAATCGCGCTTGACGAGGCGACCAAGATAAACGCCAGTGACGTTACCGAAATTTGCGGATTGAATTCGGGCGCGAAAAGCATCAACACGGGCACGAGCAACCCCGTCGCCGCGAACGCAAGCATCAAGACTTCCGCCGTTGTGAACCGTCCCAATCCGCGCCGCAAAAAGTAGCCGAACATCGGAATCAGCGCTATTAAATCCGCCGCGACGACTCGACAAAAACCGTCGACGTTCGTCAAGAAAAAATCCGCCGTGTACGAAAAATTCTCGTGAAAAAATTCAAGTCGCACGAAATTGCCCGGCGCAAACAACATCAGCACGCAACCGATGATTGACGCGACAAGTCCCGTCGCCATCCACGTGCGGAAAATGCCCTGCGACTTGCTCCACTGCACAAAAAACGCCGTCAAAACGACCGTTGCCAACGCGCCCGCCTCGTTTGACCAGCCCGCCAAAAGTCCAAGCACGAACATCAGCGCGATTTTAAGCGGCGACGAACCCGCGTCGTGCGAACGCAAAGCTTTGACGTACGGCGTGAGAAACAGCAACTGGAAAAACGACATCCACATATAATTACACGAGCCGGTTAACCAAAGCATACTCGTCACGGACGCCGCCGACAGTATAAACAGGCTGAAAAATATCCACGCCAAAGCCGTGCGCGACAGCTTGAGCCACGTGTTCGATAAATTAACTACAACCGTGACCAGCAAAATGAACATCAGCGTGTTGGCAAAGTCAAACGTCGGCTTGCCGAGCCAAATGAACAGTTGCGCAAGTCCGCCTGCGAAAATTCGTCCGCCCCAAGTCATGTAATACGACGACATTGAATCGAAAATATCCGACAGCGACGAAACTCGTTCGCGATATTCAACATTGGGGGAACCGACCTGCATTGCTTCCAAATTGCCGCCGTGATCTCCGTCCCAAACGAAAGCATAAGCAAAATCTTCGTGACTCAACGGCAAAAGCATAGTGCGCACGAAAAAAAATCCCGCGAACGCCGCGAACAAAATCAGCGACTGCGAAGAATTCAAAGTTCGGCTCAGGTGTTGCATCAAGTTCAAGTGAAGTCCTCCTTTAAGCAAGCAATTCAACCGCACGGGCAAGCGTGACGCCGATACTGTCGCGAATGACAAGTTTGGCGTATTCGTCGGCGTGAGTTTCGGTCTTGTTAATCAGAATCAAGTTGTCGCCGCGAAAATAATCGATAAGCCCCGCCGCGGGATAAACGATTAAACTCGTTCCGCCGACAATGAGCGTATCCGCAGCGGCAATGGCGCGAATCGAGTTTGCAATGACTTCGCCGTCGAGTTGTTCGCCGTAAAGCACAACGTCGGGCTTGACGACTCCGCCGCATTTTTCGCAGTGAGGCACGGGCTTATTCGACATGACGAAATCGATGCCGTATTTCGCGCCGCATTTGACGCAAGACGCACGCCGAATTGAACCGTGAAGTTCGTAAACCGTGCGTGAACCTGCCTGCTGGTGAAGTCCGTCAATATTTTGCGTGACGACCGCGCTTAAAATTCCGCGACGTTCCAATTCGGCAAGCGCAAGGTGACCGGCGTTCGGCTTTGCGTCAAGGTAAACGAATCGCGCCCGATAGAACTCGAAAAAATCTTCCGTGTGTCGCAGGAAAAATTCATACGACGCCATTTCTTCGGGCGAAAAAGTTTTGTGCAACTTTTGATTGTAAATGCCCGTCGCGCTTCGAAAATCGGGAATGCCCGACTCGGTGGACATGCCCGCACCGCCGAAGAAAACCGCGCTTGTGCTGTGCGACAAAATTTCGCTGAGCTTTTCAACGTCCGTCATGTTGTTCGCCTCCGTGAATTGTAATCAGCGCAAAATTTAACGGCGTGTGCGTGTCGCCGAAAAAAAATTCCCGCTGCAGTCTGCAGGGGAATTTTAAACTTTTTTCGACGATTCGTCACGCGCTATTTTTTCGGAGTTACGAATTGTTCAGCCGTTTTCAAAGCGGTTGCGTGACGCTCATCCGAAGACAATCACGACGGAATTGCCGCGAATTTCGACGCGATAACTCGAATCGGCGGCTTTGACGTTGCCCGTGATTTTGTCGGCGGTCAACGCGACAATTTCACCGCTTGACGGTTTGTCGCCCGCCACGACGAAAGTTGAGCCGTTCAAATTCGCCGTGCCGCGAACGACAAATTTCGTGTTGCCCGCGCTTGAAACGTTGACGACCAAATTGCCGCTTGAAGTCAAATTGCCGACGGTCAAATTGCCGCCCGAAGAATCGCCCGCCTCGGCAGTTGCGCGGTTGAAAAGCGTCCCGTCAATCGTGCCGCGACCTGCAAGCGTGCCGTTCGCCAAAGTGTACGCGTCGCCCGAAATCTTGCCGTCAATCGACAGCGTGCCGCCTTCGACGACCGTCGCGCCTTCGTAAGTGTTGCTGCCCGACAAAGTCAAGTGACCGTCGCCGATTTTTTTCAAGCCGACGTGCAAACCTTCAAGCCCGTCTTTGTCGACATCGGCGTTGAAGCCCGCGACGTAACGCTCGGTCAAAATGTCCGACCAATACGCTTTGTTGTAGTCCGTCAAGTCTTTCGACAGCCAGTTTTCGTGATAGTAATTGTAGCGTTCAATCAAATCGGGCTCGGTGCCTTCGGGCGCAAGTTTGCCTTCGCGAATTTCGCAAATGTCGTTGCTCCACGTCGAATCAAAGCCCTTCGTGTCGACGGTGTAGAGCGCAATTTTTTCGCCGAAGTCCGTCGAAATGTCGTTGGCGTTCAAGCGACGGGCGTTGAGTGCCGCCAAACCGTTGACGGCCTTGCCCGCGTCGACGACACCTTGACCGATTAAACTTTGCAGCGGCGTCTGGAAGTAAACTTTCAGCCCGTGACGTTCGACGACGACTTTCAGCACGTCTTTGAATGCCTTGCGAATTTCGGCGTCGGCGTTCTTTTCGGCGTAGAAACGGTAACTGTCGACGTAACGATTCAGGTCGGCGATAACTTCGTCCTCGGTGCGTTCTTTGTTGTCGAAATAGTACACGCACAGGAAAGTTTTTTGATTTTTGTTGCCGTCGTTGTCAACGTCGATGTCCTTGCGAAGCGAAACGCGGAAATTGTTTTCGAGCCGAATATTTTTGTTCGCCGTGCTCAAAATCACGTCGGCGATCTGCTTGCCGTCCATGTACGGAAACGCCTGCTGAACGAGCGCGGCGGTGCCCGTCACAAAAGGCGTCGCCATTGACGTGCCCGAACAGCGAATGTAAGCTTGACCGTCGTCGGCGAAGTTCGAGTTCGCGGACAAAATTTCGGTGCCCGGCGCGGCGACAGATGAGTCTTCGAGATATTTCACGCCGTCGGAAGTGAAATTCAACAGCCAATCGCCCGAAATCGTCCCGTCGGCGTTGCGAACGAGTCCGCCGTTGCCGCCGTCGAAACGATTGTACAAGTTCGAGACGTTGAGCAGATAAAATTCGGCGTTGTCGTTGAACCAACTTGCCTGCGACTGCAAACACGAGCCGCTGTGACCCGCGTTGCCCGCCGCGAAAATCGTCAAACGTTTGGCGTTAACGGCCTGCGCGACGGATTTAAAAAGCGGTTTGAGTCCACGATGCAACTTCAAAATAGCACTTTCGATCGCGTCGGTGATCATGTTCCAATCTTCGCCGCTCGCTTCGAGCAACTTTTTGATTTCGTCGTCGGGCAAAATTTCGTCAAGGTAAATCGAACTGCCCCAAGAATTGTTGATGACTTTAATTTCGCCGCGTTTCAGGTACGGCGTGAAAACGTCTTTGATGTCGGTTTCGCGTTGTCCTTCGTCGACAGCGTAATCGGTATTGAACGGCGCGTTAAGAATTTCGGCGTCAAAGGCCGTGCCGTGCATGACATTTCCGTCGCGTGAACCGGCCGCAATCGCCGCGACGTGCGTGCCGTGGAAGACAGCTTGCCAATCGTAAACGCCTTTGGTGCCGCCGCTCATACGCGAATCGCGGATAATCTCCGAAAAACTTTTCGCGGTGAATTTCGGGTGACTGAAGTTGACGGGCTGGTCAAGCACGCCGATAAAAATTCCTTTGCCCGTGAAAGCTTTTTCGTAAGCGGGCGCGGCGTTGATTAAATCGAGACCGTCACTGCCGAAATATTCGGCGTCGCGGAAATTTTCGGCGTCGGCGACATTGCTTCCGAAAAAAATTCCCGTCGCAAGTGTTGCCGACAGCAAAATTTTCTTCGCACGAGATAAAAACATCATACAGAAAACTCCTTTTGCAGTGAAATCGTTTCGGCGAATTTTATCAGCCGCACATGAAAATTTTTTGACAAGTTGATACGCAACGCTGACCGACAATCGCAACGGTAACACGGCCGTCATGGATGACGGCCAAACCGCACGCGCACGATACAGGATGTATCGTAGCGGGCGCGGCTTTCTTTGGTTACTTTCTTTCGCCGCCGAAAGAAAGTAACATTCAACAAACAAATTCAATCGAAGCGAGACCGTTCGTCGTGCAAAAAAAATCCCCGACGTTGTGTCGAGGAAATTTTACTGTGCAAGTTTGATGAACGGCGCGGTGTAATTGAAATCGACGTATTCGACGGGGTGCGGATTCGTCTTCAGGTCGCGCAAGAAATCTTCGGTCAAGCGTGCCTTTTCGTCGAGCCGTTCGAGCTTGCCGATACGAATTTGAACGGCGCGTTCGGTTGCGGTGTACATGACAACGTAATCTTCTTCGACGAAAGCCACTTCCGAAATGCGGTTGAGCGTTTCCTCGTCGAGCCGCTGAAGAAAGTCGAGAATTTTTTTAATCAGTTCGTCGTCAACTTTGTCGCCGATATAAACGTCGCGCACGCTGACGCCGTTAATCATCGGAATCTGCATGTTCTTGAGACTTTTGTAACTGTCGAGTACCGTGCCGTCGTGGTCAAGGTCGAGATAACCGTAATTGCACATGACGGTTGCAATCGGGCGACGTTCCTTGAGCGTGACTTCAAGCGTGTGCGGCAATTCGCGCCGAACGGTGACTTCTTCGACGCGCAGATCTTTGGCAAGGCGACTTTGCACTTGATCCGTTTCGAGACGGAAAAGCGGTTCGCCCAAATAAATTTCGCCGACTTTCAGGATGTCGTCCTGCGTCAAATATTTCGCGCCGACGAGCTTAATGTTTTCGAGCGTGAAGAACGGCATGTAGACGAAAAAACTCAGTACCGCCGCGCTCACGAACAAAAAAATTATTCCGCGAAACAACCTGCCGAAAGTTCGCCGCCGTCTGATAACTGCCATGTCTTCACCTCCGAAAAAATTATTTGTCGTCGTAATGTCCCTTGCAGGACAAAACAATCGTTTCGTCGCCGTGAACTTCATAAACGAGGCGATTTGCATCGTCAATTCGGCGCGAATAACCATCTTCGTGCTTGAGACGTTCGGGCTTGCCGATACCGTTTAATGCACCGTCGCGTTCGATACTCTGCAACAGCTGATTGATTCTGCGCAAAGTTTTGCGGTCTTGTTCTTGCCAATAAACATAATGCGCCCAGCCGTCGCCGTCGAACGCAATTTTACCCATTTACGATGCCTCCGAGATCTTCAATCGTGGCACCGTTGGCCATTGCGTCGAGTTCGTCCATTGAAACGCGTACAACGTATTCCGACGCGGCAGAATGGTCGAGTTTTGCCAAGAATTTCGCGTTGTTCACGCACTGATCAATTTTGTCGACGCCGCGCATTTTCAGTTCGTCGATGAAGTGATCCCACTCCAACGGAGAAAAGGTTATCGGCTCTTTGATATGTTTGGGCTTCGGTAACGGTTTTTTGTAAGGATTTTTAATTCGTTCCATGACAAAAACTCCTTTCAGAAACCTGCCGCCGCAAGAATTTTTTCGCACAGTTCGGGGAAGTCGATGCCTGCCGCACGAGCCGCGTCGGGCACAAGCGACGTTTCGGTCATGCCGGGCACGGAATTGATTTCGATGACGTAAGGCACGCCGTCTTCGGAAAGCATCATGTCAACGCGAGCGACACCCGCGCATTTGCACAGCTTGAAGGCGTCGACGGCAAGTTTTTTGACTTCGGCGGTCAACTCTTCGGGCAAGTCGGCGGGACAAATGTGCGTCGACATGCCGACGGTGTATTTCGATTTGTAATCGTAGCGACCCGTCGTCGTGGTGATTTCAATCACGGGCAGAGCTTCGGCCTCGTCCTCGTTGCCCATGACGGCGACGGTCAATTCACGCCCGCGAATGAATTCCTCAACCAAAATTTCGTCGCCGAAAGTGAAGGCGTTGTCAATCGCCTCGTCAATGTCGTCCGCGTGTTCGACGATTGTCACGCCGATACTTGAACCCTGCGCGGCGGCTTTGATGACGACGGGCACGCCGAATTTCTTTTCGACATCGGCGGCAAGTTCGTCCGTGCGGTCAATTTCGCGGTAAACGGCGAATTTCGGCGTCGACAGCTTTGCGGAGTTCAAAAAATGTTTCGTGGAAACTTTGTCCATGGTGAGCGCGGCGGACAGGACGCCCGAACCCGTGTACGGAATTTTGAGCATGTCCAACGTGCCTTGAATCAAGCCGTCTTCGCCGTATTTGCCGTGAATCGCGTTGAAGACAATCAGCGGATTTTTTTCGCGAATGGTGGCGGCGAACGTTTCGGGCTGAAGTTCCAAAAGCTCGACGTTGTAATTTTTGGAGCGGAGCGCGTCGACGACAGCTTTACCCGTGCGGCGCGAAACTTCGGCTTCGGTTGACGTGCCGCCCGCGACGACGACGATTTTTTTGCGACGTTCGGCTTTGAGCAAGTCCAAAATTTCTTCGCCGGTCTTGTAAATGTCGCCCGCGCCCATGGTGATGACCAGGTCGCCCGCCGTCAACTGATCTTTAATCGCGGCGGCAATGTCTTCGCGCTTCGGGATATACGATACGGCTTGATTCGTCGTGCGCAAAACTTCCTGCAAAATCGATTCGCCGCTGATGCCCGAAATTTTTTCTTCGCCTGCGGAGTAAACGTCCGTCAAAACCAAAACGTCCGCGTCACGAAAAGCCGTACCGAATTCCTTGAGCAAAAGTTGCGTGCGGCTGTACCTGTGCGGCTGAAATATGCACACGATTTTGTTCGGCTTAATTTCACGTGCGGCTTTGAGCGTCGCGGCAATTTCCGTCGGGTGATGTGCGTAATCGTCGACGACCAAAACGTTGCGAATGCGTCCTTTCGTCTGGAAACGACGTTTCGCGCCGTGAAAAGTTCCGAGACCTTCGGCGATTTTTGCGAAACTGACGCCGACTTGAAGTCCCGTCGCAATCGTCGCCAAAGCGTTCAAAACGTTGTGTCGCCCGTGAATGGCAAGCTTGACTTTGCCGAGAATTTTTTCGTCGTCGCCGACACGTCGCACAACTTCAAAACCGACGCCCTTTGTTGTCGTGCGGATGTTTCGCGCCATAAAGTCCGCGTCGTGGTGAATGGCGTAGGAAATAATTTTTCGATCAACCGTAGCGGCAATTTCGCGGGCATTTTCGTTGTCGAAGCACACGACGGCAACGCCCGTTTCGCGGTCGACGTTTTCGACGAAAATTTTAAACGCGGCGCGAATCCGTTCAATCGTGCCGTAATGGTCAAGGTGATCGTCTTCGATGTTGGTGACGACGGCGATTTTCGGCTTGAGCGTCAAAAAACTGCCGTCGCTTTCGTCCGCCTCGGTGACGAGCCAATCGCTGTCGCCCAAAATTGCGCCCGTGCCGAGGTCGGTCGATTCGCCGCCGATAACGATTGTCGGGTCGACGCCCGCGCTGTGCAGGACGTAGCCAATCATTGACGTTGTGGTCGTCTTGCCGTGCGAACCCGAAACCGCAATGCCTTTGCGCGAATTGAGCAGGTACGCGTTGATGTCGGAACGGTGAATTTTCGGGATTTTATTTTGAGCCGCCGCGACGATTTCGGGATTGTCCGCGGGAATTGCCGACGAACACACGATAACTTCAGGCCAAATTTTGCCGTTGTCGAAGATATTTTTGGCGTCGTGTCCGACGAAAATTTTCGCGCCGAGACTTTTGAGCATGTCCAAAGTCGGCGAAGCTTTCATGTCCGAGCCGCTGACTTCGCAGCCGCTTTCGATTAAAATTTTGGCAAGCGCGCTCATTCCGACGCCGCCGATACCGATAAAGTGAAATTTTGTCAAGCCGTCAAGTTTCAAATTGCAAGTACCTCCTTAAGTCTTCGGCACGCGATTTAGTTTCGGGTCGAAGGTGAATACGCGAATATTTTCGATGTCAAAGTACGCCACGATAATGCAGTCCATAAAATCCAGGTCGGTGGAGTCGGCGTAAAGTTCCACGGCGTGAACCATAATTTGCTTGCGTTCAACTTCAACCTCGTTTAGCAAAGTCATCAAATTTGCGGCGATTGTCTGCCTGTCGACGCGGTAAATATTTTTCAGTGCGTGTGCCGTCTCAACCAAAACTTCGGGCAAGATAACCGCGCCGATTTCGATGGCTTTTTTCGCCTGCATGGATTGTTTGGGGTGGTCGCGCAACAAGTACCTCAGCACGACGTTTGTGTCAATTAAGATTTTTACCATACTTTTCGATCACGAACCTTTCCCAAGCGATTTCTTCGAGGCCGATCCATTTGGAATTGGCGAATTTTGCCAGCGAGCCGAAAGCGGTTTTTCGTTTCGGCTTGACGTAAAACGGCACGCGGTTTTGAACGATTGTCTCTTTGGCGAACGCGCTTATCGCCTCGGAAAAAGACATGTCCATACGATTGAAAATTTTTTCGGCGGCGTCTTTCAAGTCGGCGTCCATTTTGATTTCGACGGTCACTTCTTTAGCCATGGAAAATTTCTCCCGTATTGTATAAGTGCAAATAAATTTGTCGCGCAGACGTGACGGTTGAGCGACGAATCAAGTTAATTCGAGAATCAAGTCGGCGATTTCGGCGGCGGCTTGCGGTTTGCCCAACGACAAACTTGCCTCTGACATTTTTTTCAGCGCGTCGGGCGACGACAACATTTCGTCAAGTGTAGCCGACAAAATTTCCGCCGTCAAATCTTTGTTGAGTATCATTTTGGCAGCGCCCGCCTCGACAAGCGCACGTGCGTTGAATTCTTGATGATTTTCAGCCGCGAACGGGTACGGCACCAAAATTGCCGGGACGCCGCGAGCCGTCAATTCAGCCAAACCCGTCGCGCCCGCACGGAAAATCGCAACGTCCGCCATTGCCATTGCTTGCGGCATGTTGTACAGGTACGGCACCACGCGGATATTCGGCGCGTCGAGCACGTCGGACAATTTTGCGGTCACCGCGTCGAATTCGCCTTTGCCCGTCACGTGAAGAAACTGCGCGGAATTTTTTTGAGCCGCCGATTTCAAAACGTCGATCATTGCGTTGTTGATACTTCGTGCGCCGCGACTTCCGCCCGAAATTAAAACGACGGGCTTCGAGTCGGTGAAGTTGAATTCGCGCAGACCGTCAGATTTTTTCGCCGCCAAAACTTCCGCACGAATCGGGTTGCCCGTGTAAACGGTTTTGTCGGCGGGAAAATTTTTGAGCGCGTCACGAGTGCCGACCGCGATTTTTTTGACGAACTTCGACAGAATTTTATTGGTGACGCCCGCGACGGCATTTTGTTCCTGAATCAGCGTCGGAACTTTCATCAAGCTTGCGGCAAGCAAAATCGGACCGCAAACGTAACCGCCCGTGCCGACAACCGCGTCAGGCTTAAAACTTTTGACGATGTCGGAGGCGCGTTTGATACTCCAAATTGCATTGGCGGCGCGTGAAATGTTGGCAAGCGTGAAGTGACGTTCGAGACCGCCTTCGAGTTTGAGCGCGGTGAAGTTGATGCCGGCTTTCGGGACGATGTCGGCTTCCAAACCTTTTTGCGTGCCGACGTACAAAAATTCCGCGTCAGGACGTTTGAACTTGATTGCGTCAATGAGCGTGAGCGCGGGGTAGATGTGACCGCCCGTGCCGCCGCCCGAAACGATGATTCGCATGTGGTTGCCTTTCTGTTGAGCATGTGGTAACATTTCGTCGGACAAAGATTTTTCGCAATATCCCGCTCAGTGTGTACAACGCCGTTTGCAGTTTTGAGCCTGGGGTTGCAGACAAAGCGACATCGTTGCGGCGACGGTGGACAGGTGACAGGGTGCCGTCAAAATCTTTGTCCGCGAAAGAGCGCGTCGACTTCGGCGCGTTTTTTCGTTTCAGTGATGCGTTCCGAAGAAATTACACAGCACGACACCGATGACGATTAACGTTATCCCGACAGTGCCCGCCGTCGAAATGCTTTCGTGAAAAAATATTTTCGCGACGACCGCTGCAAGCACGACGCCGAGTCCGCCCCACGTTGCATAAGCGATATTCAGCGGAACGGTTTTCAGCGACAGCGCGAAGCGGTAGAAGCACAAGCCGTAGAATGTCAACGTGCCCGCCGCGAAAAGTTTGTTGCCGAAGCCGTCCGATAACTTCATGCAGGTCGTGCCGCAAAGTTCCAGGACAATCGCCGCCGCCAAGTAAACGTAACCCGTGCCGGTCACCTCCGATTAGCCGTCAGTTGTTGACGCAGTTTTGGAAATCATGGCGTTCAACATTCGACCAATTTCGTCGCACAAATTCAAGGCTTTGTCAACGTCGGATTCGCTGAGATAATTGAGCCGCACGCAAATCAAAAGTTGCGTTTCAATCGCGGCTTTTGCACCGTTCGCCACGGACAAAATTTCGACGCAATCACTTTCGGGGTAACAAGTGTGTCCCGCCGCAATTTTCGACGGGATTGACACGACGGCGCGACGCATTTGTTCGGACAGATCGTAAGTTTCTTCACGCGGCAACTTTTCGATGAGCCGATAAACTTCGACAACCAAGTCCATTGACTTTTGCCAAACGGTCAAATCTTTGTAGTCTTGTGTCATCACGAAAATCTCCTCTCTGAAAGCTCAAAGCTCACACACAATGCGCTTGAAGTCACGACCGCGTTCCTCGAAGTCGCTGTACATGTCGAAACTTGCACAGGCGGGGCTGAGCAACACAACTTGCGGCGGACGTGCAATTTCTGCGGCAAGTTCAACCGCACGTTGCATGGAATAGCCCGCGTCCAAAATCTTTTCGGCGGGGAAATTCTGTTCGACCGCGCAGGTTCTGAAACGTTTCGCCGCGTCGCCGACGAGAATCAAATAATCGACGCGTTCATTGACGAGGCGCAGAAAATCCGTCAAGTCGGTCAACTTGTCGTCGCCGCCCGCAATCAAAACGATGTGTCCCGCGAACGTTTCGAGAGCCTTAATCGCCGAATCGGTGTTCGTCGCCTTCGAGTCGTTGTAAAATTTCACGCCGCCAATTTCGCGCACGAATTCAATCCGATGTTCGACGCCTTGAAAAGTTTTGAGCACGGCGGAAATTTTTTGTACGTCGACGCCGACAAGAAACGCCGTCAACGCCGCCGCCAAAGCATTTTCGACGTTGTGACCGCCTTTGATGCCGAGTTCGTCGACGGTGCAAAGTTCGTGCGTTTGACCGTCAATTTTGATGACGAGGCGATTGTTCGCGACGAAAGCACCTTCGGCAAGCTCAACTTTTCGGCTGAAGTACAGCACGCGACAATTTGCGCGGTGAATCATGTCGCGGGTGCGTTCGTCGTCAAAATTCAGCACGAGAAAATCTTCGGCGGTCTCCTGCGCGAAAATTTTTTCCTTCATGAGTTGGTAGACTTCCATAGAGCCGTGACGTTTCAAGTGGTCGGGCGTGACGTTCAAAATCGCCGAAACGTGCGGTCGGAAATTTTTCGTCGCCTCCATTTGGTAACTGGAAATTTCAGCGGCAATGCAACCGCCCGCGCCGACAGTCAACGCGACTTCGCACAGCGGGACGCCGATATTTCCGCCGACACCGACGTTCGCAAACTTCTGTTCGAGCAGCAAACCGAGCAACGTCACGGTCGTAGTTTTGCCGTTGGTGCCCGTCACCGCGCAGATTGGCGACTTCGCAAGGTCGTAAGCAAGTTCGACTTCGCTGATAATCGGAATGTTCTTCGCCGCCGCCGACTTCAACAGCGGAATTTTTATCGGGACGGCGGGCGACACGATTATCAAGTCCACGCCGCGCAAAAGTTCTTCGGTCTGCTTGCCGAAACGCAATTCAATGCCGAGTGCGCGCAGTTCGCCGAAGTCAAATTTAATTTCGTGCTCAAGTTTGGCGTCGCTCAAGGTGACGAGTGCGCCGAATTTTTTTGCAATCTTCGCCGCCGCAATGCCGCTCCGTGCCGCGCCGATAACCAAAACGTTTTTGTTTGCCAAGTCCATTTGCGTCACTCCAAAGAATTGATAACGTAATTTGAGTCCGCCACAACCGCGACGGTAAATCAGGCCGTCATGGATGACGGCCAACCGCCTGTGCCATTTCGCGTGATGCGAAATACACAGGCGCAGCTTTCTTTGGTTACTTTCTTTCGCTGCCGAAAGAAAGTAACATTCAAACGCCTGTCGTGCGCAACGACAAAAATTTTTATAAACCGCCGACGAGTTGAATCGGTGCCGCCGTGCCGCTCAACATGTACAAGCCGACGATGCCCGCGATTAAGCCGACCGTCCAAAAGACGAACACGACTTTGACTTCCGACCAGCCGCCAAGCTCAAAGTGGTGGTGAATCGGGCTCATGCGGAAAATTCTTTTGCCCGTCGTTTGGAACGAGATGACTTGAATTATCACCGACAACGCCTCGCACACGAAAATATATCCGACGACGGCAAGCAAAATTTCCGTGCGCGACAAAATTCCGACAGCCGCAAACGCGCCGCCGAGTGCCAAAGAACCCGTGTCGCCCATGAAAACTTTCGCGGGGTGGAAGTTGAACTTCAAAAAGCCCACGCAAGCACCGACCGTCGCCGCGCAAAAAATCGCAAGGTCGTCGTGCCCCGTGAGCAGGCAAATTACCGCGTAACAGCTTGCCGCAATCGCCATGCAGCCCGAAGCCAAACCGTCAAGCCCGTCAGTCAAGTTCACGGCATTTGACGCGCCGACAATCACGAAAAACAAAAACGGCACGTAAAACACGCCGATATCGATTTTTGCGTTGACGACGGGAATCCAAATCGACGGATCGAAGTCAATCAGCAAGTTGCTTGCGACGAAAGTCGTCACCAGTGCGATTAAAATTTGTCCCGCAAGTTTGTATCGGGCAAGCAAGCCCTGATTTTGTTTGCGGACAACTTTCAAGTAGTCGTCAATAAAACCGAGCACGAAATGTCCGAGCAAGATGAACAGCGCAAGAAAAATTTCGGCGTTCCAGTCCGCGATAATCAAAGTCGCCGCGACAATGCCCGCGATTAAAAAAATTCCGCCCATGGTCGGCGTGCCGCTTTTGACTTGGTGACTTTTGGGACCTTCGGCGCGAATACTCTGCCCGAATTTGAGTTTATGAAGTATCGGAATGCAAATCGGCGCAAGCAAAATCACGACGCCCGCCGCTATTGCTCCCGCGATTAAAAGATTAGTCATGAAAAATTCTCCCGATTAAATAAGTTCGATGATTTTTTCCAGGTGCATTGCGTGCGACGCCTTGAACAGAATCGTGTCGCCGTGTTCGACAAGATCGAGAATTTTTCGTGCGGCGTCTTCGTGATTGTCGACGACGAAAACATTTTTCAAGCCGGCGTCACGTGCCCCGTCCGCAATAAATTTTCCGAGTTCGCCGATTGCAACGAGCGTATCGAAGTGATTTTCGACCAGCTGTGCGCCAACTTCGCGGTGAGCTTTCTGCGAAATGTCGCCGAGTTCCAACATGTCGCCGAGCACGGCAATTTTGCGCCCGTCGTAAATTTCAGCCGTCGTGCGAATCGCCACGCGCATTGAAGCGGGACTTGCGTTGTAGGCGTCATTGACAATCGTCAAACCGTCGCGCCTGATGACTTCAAAACGCATTTTCGTCGTCGTCAACGAAGAAATTCCGCGCTGAACTTCGTCAATCGTCAAGCCGACAGCCAAACCTGCCGCGACCGCCGCCAAAGCATTGGAAACGTTATGTCGCCCGATCATCGGAATTTCAAAATTGTATTCGACGCCGCCGTAAGTCAAGACGAATTCGGTCAACACGTTGCCGATAACGATATTTTTCGCTGTCAAATCGGCGGGCGTTTCCAAGCCGTAAGTGATGATTCTGACGCCTTCGTTGACGAAATTTTTCATTGCGGTGACGTGCGGGTCGTCCGCGTTCAAAATGACGGTACCGCCCGCGTCAATCGCCTCGACGAGTTCGCCTTTCGCACGCGCAATATTTTCAATCGAGCCGAGAATTTCAATGTGCGTTTCGTTGACGTTGATAACCGTGCCAATCGTAGGGCGAACGAATTTGGCAAGTTCGGCAATTTGTCCAAGCCCGCGCATACCGATTTCGACAACGGCGGCTTTATGTCTGTCGTTGAGTTCAAGCAAAGTCATCGGAACGCCGATTTCGTTGTTGAAGTTCGCCGCAGTTTTGAGCACGTGCCCGAAATTCGTCAACGCGGCGGCAGTCAAGTCTTTGGTCGTGGTTTTGCCGTTTGAGCCGGTGATTGCGACGACGGGTATGTTAAAGCGATTTCGCCAACTGCCCGCAATTTGACGGTAAGCGGTCAACGTGTCGTCAACTTTGATGACAACGCCGTCAACGTCCTGCGCGAAATTTTTACTGACGAGTACAGCCGAAGCACCTTTTTTGAGCGCGTCGGCGGCAAAATCTTCGCCGTTGAAGCGTTCACCTTTGAGCGCGACGAACAGGACGCCCGCGGTGATTTTGCGGCTGTCGGTCGTGACGCCCTCGAAAATAATTTCGTCGTCGGAATTCGCCTGCGCGTCCGTCACGCGAACGATTTCCGCCAAAGTCAATTTATGCATTGGAACTACCTCCGTTTTTGAGCGCGTCAATCGCCTCGCGGGCAACTTCGCGGTCGTCGAAATGAATTGTGCCCGTGTTCAAAATCTGATAGTTTTCGTGACCTTTGCCGAGAATCAAAACAACGTCGCCCGACTGTGCAAGCTCAATCGCACGGAAAATCGCGGCGCGTCTGTCGGAAATTCGTTCGTGAACTTTGTCGCCGATACCGACTTCAATCTCGTCGAGAATTTTTTCGGGATTTTCTGTACGCGGATTGTCGCTCGTCGCAATGACAACGTCCGACAGCTCCGCCGCAATGTGACCCATAATCGGGCGTTTGCGATTGTCACGGTCGCCGCCGCAACCGAAAACCGTAATGATTTTGCCCGTCGTAATTTGTCGCGCCGTCTGCAAAACGTTTTTGACGCCGTCGGGTGTGTGCGCGTAATCGACAATTACCTCAAACGGCACATCGGCAAAAATCCGCTCGAAACGACCGGGCACGCTACGGAAATTTTCCAGCGCACGCTTGATGACTTCGGGCGAAATTTTTTCAGCCGTCGCCGCACCGACAGCCGCCAAAACGTTGTAGACATTGAACATGCCCGTCAAGTGCAACGTCAAATTCATGACGCCGAAATCTGCGCGAACTTTGAACTTCATGCCGTCGGCACGAACAGAAACGTCAGCCGCACGAATGTCGGCGGAATTTTCGACGGCGTAAGTGATTTTGTCGCACGCGCAGATTCGCAAAATTTCGGTGCCCGCCGCGTCGTCGACATTGACAACAACGGTTTTATTCGACTTGTGACCCAAACGCGAAACCGACTCGAACAACTTCATTTTCGCCTGCAGGTAATTTTCCATCGTGCCGTGAAAGTCCAAGTGATCTTGCGTCAAATTCGTGAAAATCGCCGTGTCGAATTCAATGCCCGAAACGCGATTTTCAGCCAGCGCGTGACTGGAAACTTCCATGACGACAACTTGAATATTTTTCGCCCGCATGTCCGCGAAAATGTGTTGCAAGTCAATGACGTTGGGCGTCGTGTTCGGATTCGGAAAACTTTCGTCGCCAATCAAAATTTGAATCGTGCCGATTAGTCCGACTTTGAGACCTGCAGACGTGAAAATTTCGCGCAACAGGTAAGTCGTCGTAGTTTTGCCGTTGGTGCCCGTAACGCCGACAACGCGCATTGCCCGCGACGGATAATCGTAAAAATACGGCACAATGACCGCCAAAGCTTTGAGCATGTCGGGGACGACGACAGCCGAAATGTTTTCGGGCGGCGTGAAATTTTGTCGCGCCGTCAAAATCGCCGTTGCACCGCGTTCGACAGCCCCTTTGATGAAATTATGCCCGTCAACGTGCGCACCTTCCATGCACACGAAAAGATTTCCGGTCGTGATTTTGCGTGAATCGTGTTCAATGCCCGAAATTTCGACGTCCGTGCCCAAAATTTTCGCGTTCGGGACGAGCAAAGCCAGTTCGCTGAGATTTTTAGCCACAAAATCGCCTCCTCTCTGTTTGCCGTCAATTATAGTTGAACTTTAGCTGAAAAGACAAGCCGAAAAAAAGTTTTTTGCGCGTCAACGTCGCAACGAAAATCAGCGGCAACCGTCCGTCACAGCGAAATTATATTGTGTACTTGCGCGGCGACTGTCGACTTCAAAAAACTTTTGTGCTAAATTATTCGCGGCTCAAACGAGCACTTCACGCGAAGGAGCGAATCATCATGGCAGATTTACTCTACACAATCAAAGCGAACACGCCGAAAGAAGAAGTTATTCGACAGCTGCGCGACCACCCGGAAATTAAATTCGTGTCGCTTGTCGGCATTGACCTTGCGGGCAACGACACCGACGAAAAAATTCCCGTGCGCGTCTTCATCAAAGACATCGACAATTTTTATGCGGGGCGTGCCGTGCAAACCGACGGTTCAAGCGTCGTGCTGCCCGGTATCGCCACGTTGAACAACGCGAAAGTTGACATGCCCGTCGACCCGTCCGTCAACTGGTTTGTCGATTACAACTTTGAGCACTACGACAACGCGACGAATCGACCCGTCGGCACGTTGCGAATTCCCGGCTTTTTGATTCACGAAGGCAAACGCGTCGACAGCCGTGCGGTTTTGACGGACACGCTCGTCAACGTCAAGCGCGAATTGGTCAATTTGTTTCACCGTCACCCCGACATCGACGGGCTTACGGTCAGCGGCGAAGAAATTATCGACATCGTGTTTACCTCCGCGACGGAGCTTGAGTTTTGGGTCAAGACGCCGCTCGAAGAGGCTTCCGTCGAAGAGATGAGTGCCGCCGAAATCATGCAGGAGCAATATTGGGAACGCACGCACGGAGCCGTTCGTTGCGCGCTGGAGCAATCGATTTTGGAGCTGGACAAGTACGGTCTCAACGTCGAAATGGGTCACAAGGAAGCCGGCGGTCTCAAAGCGCAGATTGACGAGTCGGGTCACCTTACCCACGTTTGCGAACAGCTCGAAATCGATTGGAAATTCGCCGACGCCGTTCAAGCCGCCGACAACGAAATTGTCGTGCGCACGGTCGTCAAAGAAATTTTCCGCGCAAACGGTCTGGAAGTCACCTTCAAAGCCAAACCGATGATCGGGCTTGCGGGCAACGGCGAACACACGCACATCGGGCTTGCCGCGGTCACCGCCGACGGTTCGATTAAAAATCTGTTCGCCGCGAAAAATCCCGCCGAAGACTACATGAGCGCGGTCGGCTACGGCGCGTTAATGGGCTTGCTGAAATATTACGAAGTCATCAACCCGTTCGTCAGCGCAACGAACGATTCGCTCAACCGATTGAAACCCGGCTTTGAAGCGCCCGTTTGTATCGTCACGAGTTTGGGTCACACGCCGCAAATTCCGAGTCGTAACCGCACGATTTTGGTAAGTTTGATTCGCGACCTTGAAAATCCGATGGCGACGCGCTTTGAACTTCGCGGTTGCAATCCGTACACGAACATTTACCTTGTGCTTGCGGCAAGTTATTCGGCGATTCTCGACGGCGTCAAGATGGCTGTCAATCACAAGACGAGCGAACTCCTTGCCGAACTCAGCAAAGACGCGGGCGTCGACGGCTTTTATCTCGAACGCGACCGCGCTTATCGCAGTGAAAAAGACGTTTTCGTTGACTTCACGCAGGACGAGCGCAACCGTCTGTTCGGCAAGCCGCCCGCGACCGTTTGGGAAAACATGGAGGCTTTGCGCAAATATCCCGAAAAGGTCAAAGTTATTTCGAGCGGCGGTGCTCTTCACGAACGAATCATCAACGCTTTCCGCGAAGGTGCACTTCTTCGCTGGAAAACCGAATTGATTTCGCGGATTTTGCCCGAACTGCGCGACATTGTTCGCAAGGCAAAGAAAATCAACGCCGAATTTGTCACCGACATGGACGCGTACAACTGGAATAAAATTTTCCTGCTTCGTGCCGCCTTGGCGAAAGATTCAATCGACGAAAAATCGCTGTTCACACAACTGGTCACCGCGCTCAATACGGGCGAATTTGAGCGGGCGTCGGCTCTGCAAGTCGACATCTACGACAAAATCGAGGAACTCAAATCTCTCTATGACGCCTACGAAAAAAATATCATCTAACGCGTCACACGCAACAAAAAACTCTCCGTCACGCGACGGGGAGTTTTTTAATGCGTAGTGCTTAATGGTTCGGTTGCGATTTCGGCGGAAACTGATATAATCGCGCCAATGCCGCACCTCTCGAAGGCGGTAACTCGACGCTTGCAGAGGGGAGGTGATACCGTGGAGATTATTATCCTGCTCGGCGTGACTGCGGTCGGCGGAATAATCGGAACCGTCATTGGCGGGCTGATCCTCGACTACATCCGCAACAGAACGAAGTAAGCGGCAGAAACAACTGACTTATTGCCCCGGACAATCGGAATCCTCAACCGGTTAGGCAAAACGAAGCCCCGCACAGTTCCTC